>JAYRUI010000182.1:0-6231 GCA_041919175.1 Rheinheimera sp.
AGGATGCCAAGCTGCATTTGCCGCTGGTGTCCCATTTAAACGGCAAACTTTTTGGTAAACCAAACGCTGGTGTTGATATGACCTTTAACTTTGGCCAGCTGGTGGCACACGCCGCTAAAACCCGTAATCTGGGGGCCGGTGCTGTGATTGGTTCAGGCACAGTGTCGAATAAACAAGGCACAGACTATGGCACTTCGATTGAAGAAGGTGGGGTAGGCTACAGCTGTATTGCCGAAGTGCGGATGATTGAAACTATTCGTGACGGTAAAGCTGCCACTGGTTTTATGAAGTTTGGCGATCGCATCCGGATTGAAGTACTGGATGCACAGGGCCAGAGTATTTTTGGTGCCATTGACCAGCAAGTGGTTGCTTATCAGTCAAAATAACATTTTTGATGTGACATCATGCAGTAAGAAGCTACCCTGACAGGTAGCTTTTTGTTATTTGAGTTTTGCCAAAGCAGGAGCATTTTATGGAATTTTACAGTTATTGGCGTTCATCTGCCGCTTACCGGGTTCGTATTGCGCTGGCATATAAAGGATTATCAGCCGACACCCATTATGTGCATTTGCTAAAAGAAGGTGGTGAGCAGCGTACAGCACAATATCAGGCATTAAATCCGGCGCAGTTGGTGCCTGTGCTGGTCGATGGCGACCTCACGCTCAATCAGTCACTTGCAATTCTGGAGTATCTGGAAGCGAAACACCCGGAGCCGGCTTTATTGCCTGCTGATTTGAAGCAGGCGATGCAGGTCAGGGCTGTGGCACTGGATATTGCCTGCGATATTCATCCGCTGAATAACCTGCGGGTATTGCAGTACCTTACCGGGACACTGGAGCTGACGGAGCAGCAAAAACTGCATTGGATCCAGCACTGGCTGCAGCAGGGCTTGCAGGCACTGGAACTTAGACTGCAAAAAACCGCCGGTCTTTGTTGTTTTGGTGATGAAGTCAGCTGGGCCGATATTTGCCTGATTCCGCAAATTTACAATGCCTTACGTTTTAGTCTGGATATGTCGGCCTATCCGACACTGAAACGTATTTATCAGCACTGCACTTCGTTACCGGCTTTTATCAAAGCCTCGCCTGAACAGCAACCTGACGCACAATAACCGCTGATGTACGTGATATGACACAAGCCCGGTTGCAGGGCTTGTGTTCGTAGGTCACTTTTACATCTGCTTGTAGTAATCTGACTGCAATACAACACCAAAGATGTTTCCTGCCAGAGTCGGATAATCACCGGTATACTTAAACAGCCCTTTGTTTTATGCGCTAAATGTCTCAACGGAGCTTTCTGCATAAGGCTTTTGTGCTTTTTACACGCTGCTGGTCAATCGCCTGTCGAATGTGTTAAAAAGCCAATACCAGTGGTGTGCAATGTGGTTGCAGCAGACGTATTCAACAAGATGCCAGACCTCAAGCCGCAGTAACCGGAGTGATGAAGTGAACACTGATCAGCAAGCTGATGTTTTTGTTGTAATTGCAGTGCTGCCAGACCCACTGCAACAAAGTTCATTGCGGCATTTGCTGCAACAGTCGCTGCCACATTGGCAATGTTATTTTGTCAATGACGCCAGGGCAGCCAGAGCATTGCTGAAAGACACAGCAGTCACTTTATTGCTGACACAATGGCTGCAACCCGACGACAATGCAGACTTACTGCTCGATTTTGCCTGCCGGCACAGCCCTGCAACAGTTAGAGTGTTGCTGGCGGCACAGGATACAGATCCCCTGTTGCTCGCAACCAACCACGCCGCTCAGACTGTGATGGCTGAACCTGTCAGCGACCAGCAATTTATTGCGTTGTTCCGGCGGGTAGAGCAGTTGTATACCGGCCATTTTACTGCGCACAGCCGTTACCAACTGGGGCAAATTAACTCTTTACCCATTCAGCGCAGCCACTACCAAACCTTGTTGCAGTTGCTGTCAGACCCGGATAGTCCGACGCAGGCTCTGGCAACCTGTATCGCCAGAGAAGCACCTTTAGCGGCAAAACTTATCCAGATAGCAAATTCGGCTTATTTAGGTTTTAACCGTCAGACCATAGATTTAACTGAAGTAGTGACCCGTTTGGGCCGCTCCATGATTAAAGCTGTGGCTTTTGCAGTGCAGTTGCATAGTCAGTACGAAGGTAAAATCCGTGCTGATTTACATCAGCAATTATTAAATGAGTCTTTTGAACTGGCAGCAATGACAAGTCAGCTGGCTAAAACTCAGCAGGGTGGGCCAGCAGTGGCAGAAAAAGCCTTTTTAGCCGGATTATTGCAAGTGCTGGGGCCGCTGGTGTTGTTGTCCGCGATGCCACAACAAACACAACGCTTGACCGAAGAAGATATGTTTCAGGAAGGCATTCCTGATCATTGCCTCATTAGTGCTTATTTATTGTTGTTGTGGGGCTTTGAGCAGGATATCTGCGATGCGGTGATGTACCGGCTGAGCCTCAACGAAGTAGCACAACCGAGTTTATTACAAACTATTATGCATTTAAGCTCATATGTACTGATGTTCCGCCGGCAGCAGCAAGATGATACTTTACCGACACCTTGCTGGACGGCGTTAGCGCAATTTCAGCTGACAGATACATTTTGCCGTTTGCAACAACATACAGCGGAGCATGAATCATGAAATTCCTGTTGCCGAAAAAATGGCTGAATGCCTGTTTTTTTTATCTGGGTTGTGTGGGTTTGTTGGTGCAGATAGCAGCGCAGCTTTACGTTTGGTGGCATGATTTTGCGTACCCTGGCATGCCATGGTATATCTGGCTGGCGCCCGTCTTGCTTATTTTGTCAGGATTAGTGCCGGCACTACAGTTGCAGAACGAGCAGCCGCCGAAAAAGGGCGAAGTGGCGTTAAAGCTCTGAAGACTTTTACGCTTTTACCGCTATCGCGTTTCTGAGTTTTTACTTTACGAGCCGGCCGTAACTTTTAATTGTTGGCCAGGTTGTAAAGTGCTGCTTTTGGTCAGTTGATTCCAGCGTATTAAATCTGCCAGTTTGATGTTGTGTTTGCGGGCAATTTTATCCAGTGAGTCGCCGCTTTTTACGGTATAACGACCGGCGTTTTTACTGGCGCGTGCGGCATTTTTCTTTGTCTTCGTGGTCACTTTAGGTAACAAAATTTTCTGACCGGGCTTTAACGCACTTTTTTCCGTGAGTTTGTTCAGTCGTGCCAGTTCACTGGTTGTGACTTTAAACTTACGGCTTAAATCCCATAAGTTGTCACCGGCTTTCACTTCGTAACTTTGTGTTTTTTGCACCGCCACTTCCGGTGTTGCTGTTGCTGAGTCTGCAACGCCAGGCAACCAGAGCTGCTGACCAATTTTTAACTGATCTGACGTTAACTGATTGGCTTTTTTCAACGCCGCAACTGTCAGTTGATAGCGTTTAGCAATAGAGCCCAGACTGTCGCCTGACTTCACTTTGTAGCTACCGGATTGGGCGATTTTTTGTAACGTAAGTTTTTGGCTTTGCCTTTCAAACTGGCTCAGCTTATCAAGAGGTAACACCAGCACATAAGGACCGCCGGGCGCTGTGGTAGGGCGTCTGAACGCCGGATTTAATGTTCTTAATTCCGTCAGCGACAATCCGGCTAAGTCAGCCGCTTGTGCCATATCAACAGGGCCACGTAGTTTGGCAAAACCGATTTGGGGCTTGTTGGCAATAAAACTCCAGCGCACACCATGACTATCAGGATTTTTCACCATGTCGATGAGCGCCAGCCATTTAGGCATATATGCAGTTGATTTTCTTGAAAGTTTTAAAGACCAGAAATCAATAGGTAAGCCGGCTTGTTTATTGCGGTTGATAGCCTTTACAATATTGCCTTCACCTGAGTTATAACCGGCAACTGCATTCAGCCAGTCTTGTCCCAGCATGTTGTACAGGTATTGCAGGTAGTCGAGCGTTGCGGCTGTTGAAGCAATAGGGTCTTTGCGCCCGTCGTACCAATCGTTGCGTTTTAAGCCAAAATTACGGGCTGTTTGTGGCACCATTTGCCATAAACCGGCAGGAGCGCCGGCTTGCGCCAGTGGGTTAAAAGCACTTTCCACTATCGGCAATAAGGCAAGCTCGACGGGCATCCGGCGTTTTTCCAGCTCCAGCACTATATGGTATAAAAACGGTTCTGCACGTTTTGATACCTGATCAAGAAATTTCTGATGTCTTTTGTAAAACGCCTGTTGTGCCCTGATGTCTTTATTGTCAGGTACCTCAATAGTGATCTGACGGGCAATGCGGTGCCAAACATCGTCGAGTTCAGACAGTTCTGTTTGGGTGATGTCTGCGGATAAAGGAACAGGTTGTACTGAATCTGCCAGAGCGTCTGCTAAAGGTTGCTGCGGATTGTGGCCTGCCGGGGAGTGTTGTGTTTGATCATCAACAGATGACGCTGTTGGTTGGTTTGTACTGACACAACCAGCCAGCAAACAAACCCCAAAAATGAATCCAACTTTTTTCAACACAACCATCGGCCATCTACCATTTTATTGCAATTTTCGACTGCTTCAGGCAGTAAAACATATTCTTTTTGCCCTTAAACACTGCCGTTCGCGTGCCCAAAAAGGACGGTTATGTTACCTGCTCTGCGCATGAATGCAAGGTTGGCTTAATAACGGTCTTTCCATGACCGGATAAACCCGAACAAGGCAAGTGCATCCTCTTGTTGCCATCGTTGTTGTAACTTTTTGTTTTCACAGCGTAAATAAGGGTTTATTAGCCGCTCTCTGTATAAGGTGGAAGGCAAAGTGGCTTTATCTGCTGCCCTTTGCTGCTCACACCACAGCTGGTGTTCGACTATGTTCTGGTTGTCCGGTTCAACTTCCAGTGCAAATTTAAGATTGGATAAAGTGTACTCGTGGGTGCAATACAACTCTGTATCAGCACTGAGTTCATTAAGTTTGGTTAATGACTGATACATTTGTGCAGGGGTGCCTTCAAACAACCTACCACAGCCGCCACTAAATAATGTGTCACCACAAAATAACAAGGCAGATTGGTTGGCTGGCTGACAGTGATAAGCGACATGACCCAGCGTATGGCCCGGCACCGCTATGACTTGAAAATTCAGTGCAAGTGCCGGCAAGGTAACATTGGTTCCGTCCTCAACTATGTGGCAGTTTTTTAACGCATGTTTGGTTTTTTGCTGTTCAGCTTCGCTGATATAAACCGGCAGTCCGGGCCATTGTTGTTGCAATTGTGGAATGCCATCCACATGATCCCAATGGTGGTGAGTGACCAGAATGGCAATAGGTGTCAGTTGTTGTGCTGTTAAGAAACTTGTCACAACGGCGGCGTCTCCCGGGTCGACCAGTACCGCTTTACCTTGATGATGTAAACACCATATATAGTTATCTTTAAAAGCTTTAATGGCAGTGATATGGTACATCTGATTGATCCCGTTAAACTATTTTAAGCGACCACAAGGGCGTTATTAAGATGAAACCTGCATTAAGCAGACATATTCCTGCCACTATCCCATCCCATTGGGAAGACTTTGCACAAGGCAAAGCCTTATCAGAACAGTTGGAAGCTCAGTTTAATTTATGGTGGCCGCGCATTTTTGGTTATCACTTGCTTAAAGTGGGTGATTTAAGCTGCGCGCTGGACACCAGTGCTTGCAGTATTAAGCATCAAATCCGGCTGGCAACTCAAGCTGAACTTGCCACTGTGGTGGCAGATCCAGACGATTTACCCTTTATTGAGCATGCTGTTGATGCGGTGTTGCTGTCCCATTGTCTGGAATATGCGCAGGATCCGCATCACGTTATTCGCGAAGCGCACAGGGTGCTGATGCCCGATGGTTATTTGCTGCTCAGCGGTATCAATCCGGTGAGTGTGTGCGGCTTATTAAAACTCTGGCCTGGTTTACAACATCGTTTGCCATGGACAGGGCGCTTTTTTAGTATGGCCCGTGTTACTGACTGGCTGCATCTGCTTGGCTTTGAAATTTTGTATGAACAACGGTTGTTTTGCAGCAGTTTGTTGTCGGAGAAAAACCAGTTGCCCACCTTAAGGTTATGGGCCGATCATCATCTGCATTATTTTGGCGCTGCTTATGTGATGGTTGCCCGTAAAAGAACTTTGCCCCTGACACCCATCAAACCCAAGTGGCAGCTGACCAATAGTTTTAATCCGGCGGTCAAAGGGGTGAGTGCAAGGCAGCATGGTTGATTATTTTAGGTAGGCGATTGTTTTTACTTTAGGTTTTTCGGCGCTGCAGGTACTGATCAAGT
>JAYRUI010000183.1:0-6224 GCA_041919175.1 Rheinheimera sp.
CTTCAATATCGGCCAGACAATAAGAAATATCGTCGGCTGCTTCCATAATGTACGTGAGCGGGTGGCGGCCATATTCAACGATGCCAAGCTGCTGATTTTGTTCCTGAATAAAAGCCGCTTCACTACGGTAAAAACCCGGTTTTTTCATCAGGTAACTTAAATGCGGCGGCACCTCAGCTTTGGGCAACCAGGCCGGTCTGGTGTATTTCAAAATACAGGCCGACTGGCTATAGGTCAGGTTCATCCGTTGTAAATTCACCACCAGGCGGATGCCCTGGGCATTGCCTTCAAAATGGCATAACTCTTCAATATCCTGTTGCCTCTGCTTGGCAAGCGCAGCTGGCAAGGTGTCTGCGGCCGGATAAATCTGCTGGATATGTCGGGAAAACCAGCGGTTAATCGCGCTTTCGCCACTATGGCCAAAAGGCGGATTGCCGATGTCGTGCATCAGACAGGCCATTTCCACCAGGGTTTCACAGGGGCGCTCCAGATCAGTGAGCTGATATTGCTGTAGCAATTGTTGTTGGCGGAGTTTACGGAAAATAGTTTGCACGATAAAACGGCCGACTTGCTGCACTTCCATTGAATGGGTCAAGCGACTACGCACAGCTGCATTTCGTTCCAGCGGGAACACCTGGGTTTTTTGTTGTAAACGCCGTACCGCTGCGGAGTTAATAATGCGACCCCTGTCACTTTCCAGCTGCATTTGTAAATACAACAAATCGTCTTTAGCGGCAGATTTGCTGCGCCGCGGCCGGACTGCGGTGATTTTACCGGAAAGGTGATTGCTCATAACGGCGCTGTTCCTGTTGGCGGGTGATACAAATGCAATTTATTCAGCAAGATAGTTGCAGATTTGCCGCAATAGCGCCAGTGGTCATGCTGGCAGTGAAACTGTGTTTGTTGACAATAGAATGAAAATAACGCTTATTTCAGACCCTTTTTTGGGTTTTTTCGTTATTTTTTTGAAAATGAGATTGTTGGTTTTTTATTCTTTCTGTAAATTACAGACTCACAAAAATAGTCATAACAAGGACGCTTCCATGAAACAAGCAATGATGGTTTTAGGTTTTTCGTTATTAACGCTGGCCGGTTGTGGTTCAACCGCGTCAAACAATACTTCAGCAGCAGTGGCAAATAAGCAGGTTGAAGTAAAAAAAATAACCAAAGACACCGATGAATCTGCTGTGGTTTGCCGTAGTGAAAAGAAAACCGGCCGTCATATGGCGACCCGTGTTTGCCGCACTGTGGCGCAAATTAAAGAAGACAGTAAAAATGCTGAAGCGATGATGCGTAGTTCGTCCGCAGCGCCAGCCACCAATCGCGACTGATTCTGTATTTTGTCGCTTAAAAACGCTTCTGCAAAGAAGCGTTTTTTGTTTTCAACGGGCCACAAGCTGTTATTCTGGCCAGCCATGGCAGCATCAGCGCTGAAGCCGCTTTCCCTGCTCAGTTTGCTCCGATATAGTAACAATCACCGCCTTGTCTGGAAGCCTGTTTGTTATGACCGAACCCGTACAACACATTGAAAGCCGCTTAAGAGAGATTAACCGCCTTAAACGTAAAATCACTTTTGGCAATATTCCGGCTTTTTATCATTCGGTTTCCACCTCGCTCGGTATGGCCGAAGGCATGCTCAAATATGGTTTTGAAAACTCACTGGATGTACTGACGGATAAAAAGAACTGGAATATCAAAAACCTGGGTGGTAGCGAAGATAAACTTGGTGACATCATTTGCGATAACAAACCACGGATGTCGATTTATAAAGTCTTTACCAAAAACGGTTTTGAAGTGCATTGTGTGGCCTGGAAAGGTGACCACGAACTGCATACCGATTTAGTCAATCATCCACAAATGGATTTTAAATTCTGGCATCCGGGTTCGATGAAAGTGGTGTTCCGTATTGCACAGCTGCACACTTTTATCAAAATGTATTTTGAACACGGTGACGAAGCCGATTTACAGCTGATCCGCTGCGCCCACAATATTGCCGAAGATTTTGTCGACCAGTTGCAGCCCAAATTTAATGTGCAAAAAGTTTATGGGGTGAGTGTGCGTAATTTCTTTGATTTTGCTGAGCAAAAATTTAAGGAAAAAGGCGATCTTTACTTGCCGAATGTGTACCCCTTCCAAAACGATTAACATGCCGGCCGGTTATGCGGCAACAAAGCGCACAACCGGCAGTCTGAAGTGATGTAGCTTGGGTGTTTAAAATAAATAAGTGACACCTAACGCGAGCACCGGCCAGGCTTTTAAGTCTTTGCTGTCTTCTTCAAAATTGGCTGTTTCTTTATTGATGTTTTGTTGTAACAGCGCCTGTGCCGCCGGGTCGCTCAGCTGTTTAGTGGTGCTGAGATGCACTTGAGGTGCGCCTTGCAAAAACACACCAATATCAAGGTTCATCGCAAAACCACCATCGCCGTTAAATGCATTACCCCAGCCAAAACCCAGATAAGGCGCAGCTGATTTAAAGTCGATACGGCCATTCACTGTGCCGATATCAGCGGCACTATAAACATTGTCACCAATTTCATAACTGCCGCTGGGTACTGCCGAGCCAACAAACTGATTGGCATTGTCGCCATAACCCGCGGTCAGACGAAAGCTGCCCGCCAGTGGATGGAAGTCAACCAGCATAGTCGTTGCGCCTAAATCAAGGTCCAAATCAAATTCCAAATCGCTGCTGCCCCCGCTGGATGATTCGGTGATCTGGCGGCTGAATCTGGTATGTTGCAAACGCAGATTCACCTTGTCACTCGCCTGAGCAACCACTTCCAGACCAAGACCCAAAGTACCGGCTTTGACACCCAGCGCTAATATTTCTGCTTGTGAGCTAAAGCTGGTCATAGTGCAGACAAAGGCGGTCACGCAACACAAAGTGGTTTTATTCAGCATGGATGTTCCTGTTTTTTTTGGGTGTATGAAGTGCATAAAAAAGGGCGCTATTCTGCCTAGTTTGCATATTTGGCACAACCTGAAGTGTTGGCTCAGATAAAAGTGCCTGAAGCTTCATGGTATGCTGCTGTCTATCGGCCAACCGTGCTTCTGTTTTTAGAGTAGTTTTATATGGATTCGCTTTCGCAAATTGCATTGGGTGCAGCTGTCAGTATGGCGGTGTTTCGCCGTAAACAACCCTTGTGGCAATCGGCTGCTTTGGGGGCTGTGTTAGGAACCTTGCCGGATTTAGATGTGCTGATAAGCCATGCCGATCCAATTTCTGACATGACTTTACATCGTACTGAAAGCCATGCGTTGTTTTATCTCACTTTGTTATCGCCGCTTTTGGCCTGGCTCTGGCTCAAATGCTGCAGTAGTTCAAGCAGCTGGCGTCGTGCTGTGCTGGCGGTATGGCTGGTGCTGATCACGCATCCACTGCTGGATATGCTGACCATTTATGGCACCCAGTTGTTGTTGCCTTTTACCGATCACCCTTTTGGGATAGGTTCGGTGTTTGTCATTGACCCTTTGTACACTTTGCCTTTGTTGTTGGGTGGATTGTTAACCATCAGCCGCCAGAATTTGCGCTGGAACCAGCTTGGGCTGGGGTTAAGTAGTGGTTACCTGCTGCTTGGTCTGGTTGCGCAACAATGGGTGGAGCATCAGGTACAACAGCAGTTGCCGGCAGCATCGCAGCAGGGAAAGTTGCTGGTCACTGCTACGCCTTTTAATACGGTGTTATGGCGGCTGTTATGGGTTGAGCCTCACCAATACAGCGAAGCTTATTATTCGCTGCTGGACGGTGACAAAAAACTACAGTGGCAACATTACCCACGTGATGCTGCACTGATAGCCCAATGGCAGCAACAAGCTGCTGTTGCGCGCATTGCCTGGTTTAGCCATGGTTTTTTTCAGCTGGAACAACAACAAAATCAGTTGCTGTTAACCGATTTACGGATGGGTTTAGAGCCGGGTTATAGTTTTCGGTTTGTGCTGCCATTAAATGCACAACTGGAAGTGGGACAGGTAGAACAACTGGAGATGCCAGCTGCCACCCGGCAAAGTTTAGGCTGGTTATGGCAAAGGTTGTTGGGGAACACAGAGCTGACATTAGCACAGCATCTTCAGCAAACCGCTGGTAAAGCAGAAACGGCCACAGCAGTGGACTGATTGTTGTGCTGGCTGCGGTTTAGACCCAGCGAAAAGCCCGGGTCAGTTCAGCCACTGCGTTATCCGGATACCAGCGCCCATGTGCCAGAATAATACGTCGCGGTTGCCATGCCAGCATTTGTTGTAATGCAGAGCGCAGCGGCCCTTTGCCATGGCGGAACGACCAGCGCATATCAACGGGCGCTTTGCCGTCCGGATCATAATTGCCGGCCAGCCAAAACAGTGGCCTTGTCCAGAGCGGGCATTTATCCAGCTCAAAATTCTCAATTAAATCAGTCAGGATCAGAGTTTTGCTTTGGTTGTGGAAAAACACCATTTCCTGATGCATGCTGCTGCCTTTCACCTCAAGGCTCAGCAAATCCTCCGGCCAGCCCTCTGCTGTTGTGCTGTCTGCTGTAAAACCCAGTTCAAAATCACCCTGCAGTGCCATCTGGCGCGACTTTGCCCGCTCTTGCATACCAGGCGACAACCAGACCAGTGCTTTTGGGCAGGCCTGCTGCCATTCCGGTAGATAGGCGTAATGCAACCAGTTCGGCGCCACTAAATGCTGAATAGGGCCAAGCTGCTGAATTTGCGCCAATAAATGTGGCCTGAACGCCACAGGCGAATGCAACCAGATGCCACCGTCTTTTAGCCGCACTATGGTCATGCGGGTGGGGAAAGGCACACCATAAAATGAAATCGCCGGACCATCGGCCAGCCAGATATCGGCGGCAACAGGTTTTAATACAAAAAGGGGCGGGTACATAACAGTCACATTCCTTGTGCGGCGCAATGGCTTATTCAAGCTGAAGTTGGTTACTGCTGCAATTAAATAATGACATAAATGTTAAATTAATGATTTAAGCTGTTGTTGGATATCAGGTTTCTAATGCAGGTAAAATGGACAGCCTGTGGTTGCGGCCTATGCTTATGATCCATGCTTGAGTGGAGGCTGATATGCGTGATTGGTTTTTGGTGGCCGCATTCTGGTGGCAAAGCGCACAGGCGGCACAGCTGCAGCTGGTGACAGAGATATTTCCGCCTTATCAGCAGTTGGATCAACAAGGCCAGCTAACCGGCTGGTCGGCCAATTTAGTGCAGAAGTTGTTTGTCCGAGCCGGTTTACCTTATCAGCCGCAGGTATTGCCCTGGCCCAGAGCATTAAAAATGGCGCAAACCGAACCTAACACTGTCATTTTTTCGTTGTTACAAACCGACGCCCGGCTGGCGGAATTTAACTGGCTGGTGCCGCTTTGCCCTATGCGGGTGTCTTTTTACACCAGTGAAAACCGGCCTGATGTCAACCCGGGCGATTTGATACAAGCGCGCAAATTTATTGTGGGCGTGGAGCAAGGCCAGGCGAACTATAAGTTTCTGCGTGACAACGGTTTTCGCGAATCGAAAAATCTGGTGGTGGTTGGGCAAAACCATCAGTTAAAAAATATGCTGGCGCTGAAAAGAGTGGATCTGATCCTGGCCTCTGAAATGTATGTGGCGCAGCTGACGCCCACTGCCGGTGAAGTGCCTTTGCGTAAAGTGTTTACCGTGGATGCACTACAACGAACCTTATTTTTGGCGGCGCATAAACAGAGTTCGGTTGATTTAGTCAGGCGCTTGCAACTGGCGCATCAGCAACTACAACAACAAGGAAATTTTGTGTGCCCCGGGCAATAACAACAGTAGATTTTAGGGTCAACAGGGCCTAGCTGCGGTTCCATAAATTCTGATTTTTTAACAAGGTAAAAAACTCATCCGGGCCCCAGCATTTAGGGATCAGATCCATACTGGCGCGCTCTTCAAAATTCGATACCAACTTGCTGAGGATTTCTCTTAAACGCTCTTCACTCATCCGTTCCAGCTTTTTTTGTGCTTGTGGAAAATACAGATTGTTGTCGCGTCTGACCGTCAGGTTAGAACCTGCATGGGTGTAATTCAGATTGCGGGTGACCACCCGGCACACCGGCTGATCAGTTTCTGCCGGGTACAGGCTGTTAACGATGGCATATTCGTAGCGGTCCAGGTCTTTGTGATCTGAGTCTTTTGGAATATAAGTAATGCCATAACCCTGTGGAAAATCGCCGGTAATTTGCAATAAACGTTCAACAACGGCCGCCGGATACCAACCTTTCGTT
>JAYRUI010000184.1:0-6207 GCA_041919175.1 Rheinheimera sp.
TACGCCTGCAATGTGCTGGGTGACGAGTTCAGGCTGAACTTCAGGGCAAATGCGGGCAAAACTTTTAAGGTCGTCCACCCATAAAGTGACCTCCAGTTGATGCTCGGCCACCAGTTGCCTGGCCAGGCGCCAGCAAATACCAATATCGCCAAAATTATCGATCACGCTGCAGAAAATATCGCAACGGCGAAGCATGCTTGTCATTCAAAAACCTTTTATATCAAACGCCTGAGCAACACCGACACCAGCTTGGCACTGGCATAACAACTCAGTAGTAATAACGCCAGTGTCATCAAAGCCAGGCTGTGTAATTTCAGCCGGTAGAAAAAAAGCCGCAGTTTATCACGCAGGGGTTGTAAACGGGGCACTGGCGCAGCGCAGCCAAAAACAGTCCGAACCCATAAATACAACAACAGCCATAAACCAAGCACAGCAGGCAGCAATAACCAGACATTGGCCATATTCAGCCATAACAAGAGCGGCAAGCTGAAAAAAATAAGGCAACAGCAACTCCAAACAACGCTGGAACGCGGGTTTTGCTGTTGTGCAAGCAAGGACAAAAGATGCAGATAACGGCGGTACAGCCCTATCACGCCGGGCTCCTTGCCTGTTGCCATAATTCCAGCGGAAACAGCGGCACTATGCCCGACAGTCCAAATAAATCGCCCACCAACCAGATTTGCTCAAACGGATGTTGGCTTGGTAATAACAACCGGGGGCGGTTTTGTTGTAAATCCTGACTGCGCCAGTGTGGGTTGGCATTACGGATCACCAGCCACACCCTTTTGCTGTCATAACTTTTATGACCTTTTTGCTCAATCAACCGGTTTAATGCTTCCAGTAGCCGGTCTTCTGCAGGCACCTGTTGTAATGCCAGCAACGCCTGATGCGTTTGCATCGACAAAGGTTTGCCTAAAATCTGCATGGCTTCCACTTCACTGCCATACAAATGCGCTATTTCCAAATCCAGCCGTTCATCCGCCAGATAACAGGACACGTCGGGTTTGGCCGGTTCGTTATGCCAGATATGCCGCATCGGTTTCTTATACTGCTGCTCATACAAACGCATAAAAAGCCTTGCAGCGTCGTGTTCCAGTTGTATTTTTTCCAGCTGTTGTTCACGCATCTGTGTATCCAAATGGGTATCAGAAAATAATTAATAAAATCCGCGCTATACTAGCGTAACCACCCTGAAAACATAAGCCCGGACCGGCTGCGATAGCCTGTGGCGTTCGCATTTTGAATTGCAAAGATGCGCCAATTCGGCCAGCCGCTAATGATTCGGTTCCACTGGTCATTCACCTGACAAAACACAATGTGCAGGTGCTAACTATCCCTCTTTTGTCACTTTTTTACTGGCGGCCAGCTCTTTTGGGTTTGGCCTGCGCGGCCGTCATATCCAGATTATTGCAGCTAGTGCAGCAGTGTTTGCCAGCAGTCTGGCGCCGACTTTGTGATTTCAAGATAAAACAGCGACACGCCAAGAACTTCATGCTTAATCAAACTCACTGTGTTGTTGTCTGTGCAGCGTTTTGACCAGCAAGCCAGGCGTTTTGTAAGTTTACCAACGCGCCGGCAGCTCCATTTCCGGGGAGATCTGTGTTTTGCTGTCGAACGACAACAAAGCCCGGCGGGCAAAAAGCCAGCAGTGATAGGCCTGATCACCGAACCTGCGGGGGGATCTTCTGTATTCACCAACCTGCAGCCACAGCGCGTGCCTTAGTATTAAGTTCACAGCGATTAACACCAGCACGCGAAATGATTTAACACAGCATATGACACGGCATAACACAGTTCTCGGTGTTACAACCGGAAAGTGCGGCGGCAAGCCGGGCTGTTAAATAACACTGATGTTTACGCTGATGACGGCCAATGTGAGTGAATAAAAACCCGACAAGCTTCAACCCCTAACCCTCAATCCACAACACTCAACTATGGCATTTGGGCTTTTAAGGTGTCATAAGCACCGGCATTGCTTACTTTGCTAAAACCAGCTGCTTGTAAGCTTTCCAGGGCAATGCCTGAACGTCTGCCACTGCGGCAATACAGCTGGATCACTGCATTTTTGTCCTGGGTCACTTGCGATATTTTGTCGCTGATTTGCTCATAGGGAATATGTACAGCGCCTGGCAAATGACCACTGTCGTATTCCTCTTTAGTGCGCACATCAATCCAGATCACTTTATTTTGCTGCTGAGCTTGTGGTGTGGCATCTGCCACCGGCAGCTTTAGCGTGCGCTTTGGGTCCTGAGCCTGCGTAGACGCAGACCAAACTGCCAGCAATACCCCGATACCAGCCAAAAACAATTGAACTCTCATTAAAACCCCCAGTTTGCCAACATAAGCTAAAACGCCAAAGGTTGTTGCCATAGCTCCAGCACCACTGGCCACACCGATCCCAGCAGCAACAACGCCATACTGATATTAAAAATACGTTGTGGACCAGGTTGATTCAGCCAGCGTCTGAGCAGAGCACCAAATAATAACCAACAGCCAACACAAGGCAGGCTCATCAGTAAAAATGCCAGGGTAATTTGCATCACATCCTGATAAAACTGCCCTTGCATACTGGTAAAAGCAGCCACTGCGCCAGAAGCCATGACCCAGGCTTTGCCATTCACCCACTGAAACGCGGCGGCTTGCCAGAAATTAAATGGTTTATTGTGATTGCCTTCCAGACTGGTTGGTGTGCTGCTGCCAATTTTCCATGCCAGCCAGCACAAATACAGCACCCCAGCCACTTTAATAAAAAAATGCAGCCAGGGCAGATTGGTCAGCACAACGCCAAAACCCAAACCTATACACAGCACCATCAAAGGAAAACCAACACAAATGCCGAATAAATGCGGCAAACTGGCTTTCACACCATGGTTCACACCGGAACTCATCATCATAATATTGTTCGGGCCCGGTGTAATGGTGCTGGAAAAGGCAAAAAACAAAACGGCAAAAAATACGTCCACGCTGTGCTCACCCGGTTAAAACAGCAAGTGCTGCGGATGGCATGGTAATGCGCGGCGAAGTCTATTGGCAAGTGAGCTCCGGCACCTGGCTGTCCTGAACGGATTATGTGTAGCGGATTTTGCCTAACGGCTTATCTACAGCGGACTGCGTTTGGCAGTTTTTGCTGAGCGCTTTGTGATTAGCTTTTTCTGTATCACTGCAGCTCCATTGTCATAAGCTATGGTCCACCGGGCTATTAACGCAAGGGGCCAGGCTGATACCAGAGTGTGGAGTCATGCAGCGGGGTTTGTGCCGGTAAAAAAGGGTTACTGAGCCGGATCAAGCGCCGCTCTTCGAGACGCATGTTTCGCAGGTGTCTGGCAAAAAACTGCTGAAATAACGCTAAAAAACTGCCATCTGCGATGGCCAGACGCAGCCCCTGCTCAATCTGAGCGGCCAGTTCAGTATTGTTTTTTTCGACAAAAAAATACACAGCACCGGGGTAATAAATCAGCCAATCTGTTTCTATCACCAGGCCTTGCTGTTGGTAACTTTCGGCTTCTGCTTCAATTTCCATTGCACCACGCGGAATAGCATCAACCCGGCCTTTGAGTAACATCTGAAACAAATTTTCATACTGCGACACCGCCAGAATGGAAAATTTATTGTGCCGCAGAATTTCGGTGTCCACCCAATCGTGCACCTGCGCAAACCGCAGCTGTTGCATGTTTTTGTTATTTTTCAGCTGGCTAAACATGGCTTGCTGATCTTTTTGGATCAACAACAAACGGTAACTGCCAAGTCCACGGTAAATCGGGACCCGCACCGGCAGATATTGCTCTTCCCGTTCGGTCGATGTCATGGTCCAGACCACATCAATGCCCTTGCTGCTTTTCAGCCGTTGTAAAGCGCGGCTTTTTGACATGGGTTCAGCAGAAGATTGCAGCTCTGCGGCAACGCCGGCTTTTTTCAGCGCCAGCTGCAATAATGCAATTGGATATTCGGAGCGAAAATCGCTCATGGTGGCGACAGCAGGATATCGGATGGGCTGTAATTCAGATTGTGCCTTTGCGGGGAACTGACACAGAAGTAGCAGCAAAAACAACAGGCTACAACGCATTCACCATCTCCATTGGCGAATTTAGGTAAACTTAGTGTAGCTAAAGCAACTAAGTTCGCAACGAAAATAACCGGATGTCAATAAAACCTGAGCCCACGACAAGCGCCAGCCAGGCCTGGCGTGTATAAACGCTGTACACCGGCACAAAAAAACCAGCCGGAGCTGGTTTTTTTATCGCTGGGTACACCGGCAACAAAACACAATTGCCGGTGACATTTTTTAAAGATTAATCTTCAAAAAATGTGTCCCGAAGCGCCACAGTGCGGTTAAACACCAGTTTGTCTTTGCTGAAGTCTTGATTGTCGGCGCAATAATAACCTTCACGTTCAAACTGATAGGCTTGCTCTGGCTTGGCATCAACTAGACTTGGCTCAACAAAACCATGTTTGATGGTCAGAGACGCTGGGTTGATCACACTGATAAAGTCGTCTTCCGCCGCCGGATTGGGCACGGTAAAGAGCTTATCGTAGATACGGAACTCAGCAGGCTTGGCCTGACTGGCTTCCACCCAGTGAATAACACCACGCACTTTACGGCCATCGGCCGGGTTCACACCTAAAGTGTCCGGGTCATAACTACAAATAAGCTCCACAATATTGCCGGCTTCATCTTTAATCACTTCATCGGCCCGCACAACATAAGCACCACGCAAACGCACTTCGCCGCCTGTCACCATACGTTTGTACTTTTTGTTGGCTTCTTCTCTAAAGTCGGCGCGGTCGATATAAATCACCTTGCCAAATGGCACCTGACGGCTGCCCATGCTTTCTTCTTTCGGGTGATTGTGTACTTCCAGCCACTCCACTTTATCAGCCGGATAGTTGCTTAAAGTAATTTTCAGCGGGTCAATCACCGCCATAGCACGGGGCGCATGCGCATCTAAATCTTCACGAATACAGGCATCCAGCGCACTGGCTTCAATCATATTGTCTTGTTTGGTGATACCAATACGTTTGGCAAATTCACGTAACGACGCCGGCGTATAACCACGGCGGCGTAAACCGGCAATGGTTGGCATCCGCGGGTCGTCCCAACCAGACACATGGCCACCGTCGACCAGGGTGTGCAGCTTACGTTTACTCATCACCTGATATTCCAGGTTTAAACGGGAAAACTCAATTTGCTGCGGGTGGCAGTTGACGGTGATGTTGTCCAAAATCCAGTCGTATAAACGGCGGTTGTCCTGGAATTCCAGTGTGCAGAGTGAATGGGTAATGCCTTCGAGCGCATCCGAAATACAGTGTGTGAAGTCGTACATCGGGTAAATGCACCACTTGTCACCGGTTTGGTGGTGATGGGCAAATTTCACGCGGTAAATCACCGGGTCGCGCATACAGATAAATGGCGATGTCATATCAATTTTGGCGCGCAGCGAACACTCACCTTCTTTAAAACCACCAGCACGCATTTTTTCAAACAGCGCCAGGTTTTCAGCAGGCGTGGTATCGCGGTACGGGCTGTGTTTACCCGGTTCAGTTAAGCTGCCGCGGTACTGGCGCATTTCTTCGGCATTTAAAAAACACACATAAGCCAAGCCTTTGTTAATCAGCTCAACGGCATAACCATACAAAGCGTCAAAATAATCAGAAGAATAACGCACTGCGCCATCCCACTGAAAACCCAGCCAGTTCACGTCGTTTTGGATGGAATTCACAAAATCGATGTTCTCTTTTTCCGGGTTGGTGTCGTCAAAACGCAGGTTACACTGGCCCTGATAATCCTGTGCAATACCAAAATTTAAACAAATAGATTTGGCATGACCAATGTGCAGATAGCCATTTGGCTCAGGCGGAAAACGGGTTTGCACTGTGTTGTGTTTGCCGGAGGCTAAATCGGCATCAATGATCTGCCGGATAAAATTGGTTGGGCGTGTTTCGATGTCCGCCATATAAATCAGATCCTTATGTGTCGACAAAAATAAAGGAAGAAAAAAATCAGTTGGCCGCATTATAACAGCAACCTAAGCGCTGACCAGTAGCGAGTTTGGCTTTCGCTGCATTTATGATTTTTGTTTTCAGCCGACCATGCAAAAGCGGTCACAGACGCAGCGCCAGCCTTTTCATATCAAGCTGCGGCGTTCTCAAACTATCTTAGCGGCTCCCCATAAAAAAGAGCTGCCTCGATAGCAGCCCTTAGCACTTGTG
>JAYRUI010000185.1:0-6197 GCA_041919175.1 Rheinheimera sp.
CTGCTGAATATGTTCAACTTTTTGCTCGGGCGTGCAGGATTTCCACAGTTGCTGCACACCAAGCTGCCGGGCAACTTCTTCAGCCTGGGCCGAGCTGTCACCGGTAATAATACTGCTTTGAATATCAAGCGCTTTTAAACTCTGCACCAGTGTTGTGGTTTCCGGGCGCAGCGCATCGGCAAGTACAACAGATGCCACCAGTTCATCGTTGATGGTGCAATACACGTGAGCGCCCGTTTGGGACTGCGCGCAAAAAGCCGCGCTGCCAACTTTAAGTTGTACCTGCTGCGCCGCGTCAGTGTCATGCCCGGCATCTGTCGCTTGCAACCATAACTTTGCCGACAAACCGCCACCTACCTGCAGCTGCACCTGGTCAAGTTTGAGTTGTGTGCAAAGATGCGGCATAAAGGCTTTGGCAATAGGGTGCTCAGAATAAGTTTCCAGATTGGCAATAAAATTAAGGATTTGCGCTTCATTAAAACGATGCTGGTGCTGCTGTAAACTGGCAATACTAAAACGGCCTTGCGTCAGGGTGCCGGTTTTATCAAAAAACACCCGGTTGAGCTTGGGTAAAAACTCCAGCACCTGCTGGTTTTTAATCAAAATACCTTTGCGGTTTAATCTCGCCAAAGCGCAGGTTATGGCGGTGGGGGTAGCAAGGCTCAGCGCACAAGGGCAGGTGGCGACCAATACAGATAAAGTCACCCAAAAAGCCCGGTCGGCGTCGATAAAAAAGTACCAGACGCCAAAGGTGAGGGTGGCTATCACCAGCAAACGCTGCACAAAAAAACGGGCGATTCTGTCGGTTTTTTCTAATAGCTGTGGTTTTTGATGCAGGGTTTGTTGTTGCAATACAATGATTTGGCCCAGGCGGGATTCGGTCAGGGCTTTTTGCACCTGCACCACGAGCACGCCATCATGATTGACACTGCCCGCTAACACGGTGTCGCCCGGTGCTTTGGCAATGGCTTTGTATTCTCCGGTCAGCATCGACTCGTCAGCACTGCTGTGGCCACTTTGCACCACGCCATCGGCCGGAATAGTTTCGCCGGCTTTCACCAGGATCAGAGAGCCTGCCGTTAAACGCCGTGCTGAGGTGGCAGTGGCTTGCTGACCATCCCATAACCAGGCGCTGACCGGCATTACTTTCAGCAGATTGCTGGTGGCATCGCGTGCTTGTTTACGGGCGCGGAATTCAAAAAATTTACCCAGTTGCAGTAAAAACACAAACATACAAACGGATTCAAAATAAACTTCGCCGCTTTGACTGATGGTGGCGTACGTGGACGCTAAAAAGGTGTAATACAGTGCCAGTACGATGGGCACATCCATATTCAGTTCCCGGGCTTTAAGCGCACGCCAGGCGCTCTGGCTAAAAGGTGCTGCGGCAAAAAACATCACAGGTAAGGTCAGCAGCAGGCTTATCCAGCGTAAATACCCTTCGTATTGCTGTTCGATGCCGGTGTATTCGCCAAAATACAAACCAAAAGCCAGCATCATCACCTGCATCGACATAATGCCGGAAACCGCCAGGCGTTTTAAATAAGCGCGCATTTCCTGCTGGTAACTTTGCTCTTCGTTGTCGGCAATAAAGGGGCTGGCCTGATAACCCAATTCGGCAATGCCTTTGAGCAGCACACTCAGCTGGGTCCGGCTGGGGTCAAAGCTCAAAGCACAACGGGACGTGGAGGAGTTGACTGAGGCACTGGCAACGGCTGCGTGTTGTTTGAGTTGTTTTTCAATCAGCCAGGCGCAGGCAGCGCAGCTCATACCGCTGATGGACAATTCCACCTGCTGCCACTTGCCGTCTTGAGTCGCAAGATCGCCAAGCACATCGGCATTGTCATAACTTTGCAGTTGCTGTTGCAATTTTTCCGGTAAAGGACTGGCTTTGCTGGCGGGGGCGGTACGAAAGCGGTAATAATCGCCAAGACCCTGGGTCACAATAGTGTTGGCAACAGCCTCGCAGCCAGGGCAGCAAAAGTAGCGTGGCTGGCCATCAAATTCCAGCACAAAATTGCTGCCGCCAGGCACTGGATCGTTGCAGTGAAAGCAGCTGCGAGTTAAAGACTCTGTCATATCAATAAGTCAGCTTGATTTCACCGTTGTGTGGCAGTACCAGCTCTGCGCGTAATTTCCATTGCTGATTGTTGTCAGTGACCACCAGTTGCCACTTGCCGGTCAACGCACCCGGTAGCTGTGTGATATATAAATTTTCGCCACTGCGCTCGGCTTTTACTGTGAAATCCTTGGCTGCAACAGTGTTGTGCACAAACTGTAACTCTAAAGTGTCACCCAGCTCCGGTTTGCTGGCGAAATTGACTACGGCTTTGTCGGCAGCAATCAGAATATTGGCTTGTAAATTGCGCAGCGCAGCTTCACGGTATTTGGCCAGATTCATATTGATGGCTTTGCCTTCGGCATAATAGTCATCCACCACTAAATCCGGCTTTTGCAGATTCATAATGTAGATAGTGTGGGCGGCTTTGAACATCGTCAGTACCGGCAGGGCTATTAAAGCCCAGGGCCAGAATTGTTTGTACCAGGGTTTGATCAACATCAGTTTTCCTCTGCTGCATAACAATAAGCCCCGACAGCGGGGCTTATTGCAGCGGTTTAACTCTTCAACAACAAAAGCTTGTTATTTGGTGTCATCCGGACGCGATAACCGGTATACGTAAGCGGCGATCACGTGGATTTTATCTTCACCCAGCGTATCTTTAAAGGCTGGCATCACACCATTACGGCCTTTAAGCAGCGTTTGTTCGATAGTACCGGCTGAACCACCATATAACCAGGTGTTGTCGGTCAGGTTAGGCGCGCCAAATGGCAGGTTATGTGCCAGACTGCCTTTGGCGTCTGCACCGTGACAGGCTGCACACATACCAAATTTTGCTTTACCTGCAGCGGCGTCTTTGTCGTTCACTTTACGACCCGACAAGCTCAGCACATAAGCGGTCATTTCTTTCACGCCCTGCTCACCTAAAGCATCACCCCAGGCTGGCATGGCAGCTTTGCGGCCATACATCAGCGTTTCTTTGATCTTGTCGACAGTACCGCCATACAGCCAGTCGTTGTCGGTCAGATTCGGGAAACCACGTTGACCACGGGCATCAGAGCCGTGACACTGGGCGCAGTTTTGCAGGAACAAACGTTGGCCTACTTTCAGCGCCTGGGTGTCATACGCCAGCTCTTCAATAGGACGGCTGGTGTATTTGGCAAACTCTTTGGCAAAAGTTTCGTCCGCTTTCATATATTCACGGTCCAGCTGCGATGGTGTACCGGCAGCTTTTTGCGCTTCAATGGCGGCTTTTGATTCTGCTAAAGACTTCACGCCCTGGTTAGAGCTGGTCCAGCCTAATAAACCTTTAAAGTTACCCAGGCCAGGGTAGGCGGCAAAATAAAATACCGACCAAACGATGGTGGCGTAGAACATAATGGTCCACCATTTTGGCAGTGGATTATTAATTTCTTCGATGCCATCAAACTCATGACCTGTGGTTTTGCCTTCTTCAACACCTACATGGTTTTTTAAGTTCCATGTTAATAACACAGTACATAACACGATACATGCGATCGTTAAGATTGTGATCCAAGCACTCCAAAAGCTACTCATGATCCGACTCCTGTTGTTGTTTTTGTTGTGGCTTTTTTTCGTCAGCAAAGATTGCATTTGCTGCGTCGTCGAAATCTGGTTTGCGTTTAACTAAAAAAACCCAAACCAGAAGACCAACAAAAGCCACCAAAATAATCACGGTATAAAAGCTGTGAATGGTTGCGTAGTCCATAGGATTACTTCAACGCTGTGCCCAATGACTGCAGGTATGCAATCAGGGCTTCCATTTCTTTTTTGCCTTTTACAGCTGCTTCAGCACCGGCGATATCTTCGTCAGTGTAAGGCACGCCGAAAGAGCGGAAAGTCTCCAGCTTTTTCGCAGTCAGTTTGCCGTCCAGTACATTTTCATCCAGCCATGGGTAGGCAGGCATGTTGGACTGAGGCACAACAGAACGTGGATCCATTAAGTGCGCGTAATGCCAGTCATCACTGTAACGACCACCAACACGGGCTAAGTCAGGACCAGTACGTTTGGAACCCCACAGAAATGGGTGTTCCCAGATACTTTCACCGGCAACAGAGTAGTGACCGTAACGTTCAACTTCATGACGGAACGGACGGATCATCTGGCTGTGGCAGTTGGTACAACCTTCACGGATAAAAATATCCCGGCCTTCCATTTGCAGCGCTGTATAAGGTTTTAAACCGTCTACCGGCTCAGTGGTTTCTTTGATAAACATCAAAGGGGTAATTTCAACCAAAGTACCAAAGCTGATAGCAACTACAGTTAAAATCGCCAACCAGCCGGCGCTTTTTTCAACTTTTTCATGGTAATTCTTAGACACGATAAGCTCCTTACGCCGCTTCTGCTACTGGCTCTAACACGCCTTCTTTGGCACGGACTGTTTTAATCACGTTGTATGCCATCACCAGCATACCTGTGACCACAAACACACCACCGATAAAACGCATCAGATAGAACGGATAAGAGGCTTCCAGCGACTGTACAAAGCTGTACGTCAGGGTGCCGTCAGTGTTCACTGCACGCCACATCATGCCCTGCATAATACCGCTGATCCACATGGCGACGATGTACAGTACGACACCTGTCGTGTGTAACCAGAAGTGGGTGTTCACCAGTTTGATGCTATACATACGACCCTGACCAAATACGGCAGGAATTAAGTGGTACAGTGCACCGATAGACACCATGGCAACCCAGCCTAGAGCGCCTGAGTGAACGTGGCCAACAGTCCAGTCTGTGTAGTGAGATAAGGCGTTTACTGATTTGATGGCCATCATCGGACCTTCGAAGGTCGACATGCCGTAGAAAGATAATGAAACAATCAGGAAGCGTAAGATTGGGTCAGTTTTCAGTTTATGCCATGCACCTGATAACGTCATGATACCGTTGATCATACCGCCCCAGCTTGGCACAAACAGAATCACTGACATTACCATACCGACAGACTGAGTCCAGTCAGGCAGGGCAGTGTAGTGTAAGTGGTGAGAACCGGCCCAGATGTATAAAGCGATTAAGGCCCAGAAGTGCACTACAGATAAGCGGTAAGAATACACCGGGCGACCAGCTTGTTTTGGTACGAAGTAGTACATCATACCCAGGAAGCCCGCAGTTAACAGGAAACCTACGGCGTTATGGCCGTACCACCACTGCACCATCGCATCCACAGCACCGCCGTAGATAGAATAAGATTTGGTCAGTGAAACCGGAATAACCATGCTGTTCACAATGTGCAGCGCGGCAACAGTGATAATAAAACCACCGTAGAACCAGTTAGCTACATAAATGTGGCTGGTATTACGTTTGATCATAGTGCCGAAAAACACCACAGCGTAGCTGATCCAGACGATGGCAATTAACAGGTCAATTGGCCATTCCAGTTCGGCGTATTCTTTGCTCTGGCTGATCCCCATCGGCAGCGTAATAGCGGCAGCGATAATCACAACCTGCCAGCCGATGAAAGTAAACATGGCCAGCTTTTCAGCATAAAGCCGAACCTGACAGGTACGTTGCACCACGTAATAAGAGGTAGCGAACAAGGCGCTGGTACCAAAAGCGAAAATTACCGCATTGGTATGAAGAGGACGAAGTCGGCTGTAAGTCAACCAGGCTGTATCAAAGTTCAGTGCTGGCCAATATAATTGCGCCGCTAGTAAAACACCTACTGTCATGCCGACTATACCCCACAACACTGTTGTGAGGGCAAAGAGGCGGACAACCGTGTAGTTGTAGTCAACATTTAACGATTTGGTCTGGCTCATGTTGAGTTCCGCTGCAGTTTTTTGCTAGTTATTAAAAAACACCCATGGGGGTGACCCTTCTTATAATAGACCGATAGTTTAGCAAGGTTTTTCTGACACAACCTTGTTTTGCCTGCCAATCTTTGGGCGCGATAATACGAGTTTTACCCCTAAAAAGATAGGCGGACTCGCCGGTTTTATGATGTAGAACAATGTTGCTGTTCAGTTTTTGAGCGCAATGACGGAAATTTCACAGTCGCGTGCGGTTAGCCTTACAATGGCTGCAGAAAAACGAGGTAAATAAGTTGTGATGAAAAGCATATTTGGTTGTGTTTTGTTGATGTTAGCCGCATGCAGTCCTCAAGAGGAAGTTAAAACG
>JAYRUI010000186.1:0-6173 GCA_041919175.1 Rheinheimera sp.
ATGTCAGCGCCATGGCCATCAGGTGACTGTGCTCGAAGCACGCGACCGGATTGGCGGGCGCATCAACACCAGCAGAGTCTGGCCGGATCTGCCCCTCGATCTGGGTGCCAGCTGGATCCATGGAGTGACCGGCAATCCGCTGACAACGCTGGCCGATGAAATCAAGGCAAAACGCTGGCTAACCAGTTATCAGCGCGCCGCCACTTACCACGGCAAAGGGCATTTACTCACAGACACAGAAGAAGCCGCGCTGGACAACATGCAACAGCAGCTGGCGCAAACTTTGGCGCAGGCGCAACAAGCTGAGCAGGATCTGTCGCTGCAACAAGCGGTTGCCGGGCTAAGGCTGCCGTTCAAACAGGATGCCGAAGCAATGGCGTTATTCAATTTTTGTTTATCGTCCAGCTATGAACAGGAATATGCCGGTAGCGCCAGTGAGATGTCCGCGCATTGGTTTGACAACGGCAAATTTTTTAGCGGCGATGATGCACTTTTTGCCGCCGGCTTTGGCGTGATCACCGATTATCTGGCAAGAGACTTGGCCGTCAAACTGGCGCAGCAGGTCACAGCCATCGAATACAGCGCAACAGGCGTACAGGTGCAGACAACACAAGCCCGCTTTGTTGCCGATCAGGTATTAATCACCCTGCCCCTTGGGGTGTTACAACATCAATCAGTGCGTTTTGCGCCTGCACTGCCACCGGCCAAACTTGAAGCCATCAACAAACTTGGCATGGGCGTTCTAAACAAATGTTATCTGCGTTTTGGGCAGGCATTCTGGCCAAAAGATGTTGATTGGCTTGAATATATTGCGCCAAAGCATGGCGAGTGGGCTGAATGGGTCAGTTTTATGCGTGCGGCACAAGTGCCGGTTTTATTAGGTTTTAATGCCGCAGAGCATGGCAGGGCCATCGAAAAACTCAGCGATGCAGAGATAGTGGCCAGTGCCATGGCCACACTTAAAACCATCTTTGGCAAAGATATTCCCCACCCCATCGACTACCAAATCACCCGCTGGGCGTCTGATACTTTTGCCCGGGGTTCGTATTCTTATAACGCGCTGGGCTCGAGGCCTGCAATGCGCGATGCACTGGCAAGTCCGCTGAATAATCAGTTATTTTTTGCCGGCGAAGCCACAGCAAAAGACTATTTTGGCACTGCGCATGGCGCTTATTTATCCGGACTCAGGGCTGCAGCTGAGCTGCTCTCCAGCTGAAACCGGCCCGCTGATAAGTTTGCAGCTGTGGCCTCTGCTGACGGCCGCTAGCCGTTATGACAGGCCTTGATGGTTTTAATAGTGGCCTGCGCCAGCGGTGAGGTGGCATTGGTTTTCGAGGTGATGAGCACCACCGGAATTTGATAATGGTATTTCTCCGGCCGGATGGCCTGAAACAGGCCTTTTTCTACCCAATAACTGGCGTAGTGTTCGGGCAAATAACCAATAAACTTGCCGGATAAAATTAAATGGGCAATGCCTTCGTCGTGATAAGCGCTGGCGCTGTGCTGGTAGTTCAGGCCGTCGTTACGGATTTCTTTATCCCGCATATAGTTACTGGTAATCACTTCCGCCTGCGCCAATAAAGTATTGATATCTTTGGCATCACAGCCAAATAACGGGTGGCCTTTGCCACAATACAAATAGTTAGTCTCGACATGCAAAGGCTCGTAATCCAGACCGCGGATATGGTGGCGGCTGACGCCAATCCCGACCAGCGCACGGCCATTGGCGACACTGGTCTCTACTTCACGCGCTTCACAGACATGAATATCAAACTGCAGGTTGTTACTTTTGTCTTTTAGTGCACGAATAGCCTCAGCCACACCACAACGCGGGTCGCTGACCAGGGTATCAATAATGGCAATAGTGACCCGGCCCGATAAATGATGTTTGGAGCCTGCCACTGTGCTGGCAAAAGTTTCACATTGTTGCAGTAATTCAATGGACGCCTGATAGGTAATACGGCCGGCGTCTGTCAGTTCAAAACCACTGCGGCCACGTTTGCACAGCGTCAGGCCTAAACGGATTTCCAAATCGGATAAATGGGTGCTGATGGTAGAACGGCCAATATTTAGCCTGGATTCGGCCGCCGACAAACCGCCGGACTCGACAATAGTGACAAAAATACGCAACAAGCGTAAATCAACGTCATGCACCTGCATTGGCCAACCGCCCTTTAGTTCGATAAATCCGGAATAAGATACGATTATTATGTATTTATAAAACATCTGCCACAAGCTAGCATTTGGGTATCAAGCGCCTTTTGGCGCCAGCACAGCAAGAGATGAAAGGAACACCCCATGACATTTAAATACGGTATTGATCATCTGGACTTAGCCACAGTCAACGGCATTGCCGATGGCAGCATTCAAGCAGAACTGTGCGCTGAAGCTATTGCCAAAATTAACCAAAGCCGCAGCCGTGTGGATGTAATGGCCGCCTCCAGCAAAGCCATTTATGGCATTAATACCGGTTTTGGCCCTTTGTGCGACACCCAAATCTCCCCGGCCGAAACTGCGCTGTTGCAAAAAAACCTGCTGATCACTCATGCAGTTGGCGTGGGCGAGCCTATTGCCAAAGCCATTTCCAAGCTGATGCTGATCACCAAAGTACATGCCCTGAGCCAGGGTTATTCCGGTGTGCGGCTGGAAGTGATTGAGCGCATGCTGAAGTTTGTTGCGCTGGATCTGATCCCGGTAGTGCCGGAACAAGGTTCTGTTGGCGCTTCAGGCGACTTAGCACCACTGTCACATTTATTCCTGCCGCTGATTGGTGAAGGTGAATTCTGGGCTGGCAATAGCAGCGTGCCAGCGCGTGAAGCCTTAGCGCAACACGGTTTAACACCGCTGGAATTACAAGCCAAAGAAGGTTTGGGCCTGATTAACGGCACTCAGTTTATTTTGTCTCACGGCATTACTGCACTGACCAAAATGCAGTATTTGCTGGATTTAGCCGATGTAGCAGGTGCCATGAGTATTGAAGGCATGCAAGGCAGCGGCTCGCCGTTCCGCCCGGAACTGCACGAAATCCGTCCTTTTGCCGGCAATATCCAGGTGGCTGCGCGCATGCGCCGGTTATTTAAAGATTCACAAAATATGGCCTCTCACACCGGCTGCGCCCGGGTGCAGGACCCATACTCGCTGCGTTGTATTCCGCAGGTACATGGCGCCTCGCGCAATGCGTTTAACCACCTCAAAGAGCTGGTTGAAATTGAAATGAATTCAGTGACCGACAACCCTATTGTGATTAGCAGCGAAGAAGCGCTGTCGGGTGGCGGTTTCCATGGTCAGCCTTTGGCGATGGTGCTGGATTACACTTCGATTGCCGCAGCAGAGCTTGGCAATATTTCCGACCGCCGTTGTTATTTGCTGCTCGAAGGCCTGCATGGTTTACCCCGTTTGCTAACCAAAGCCGGTGGCTTAAATTCGGGCTTGATGATCCCGCAATACACCACAGCTGCGCTGGTGACGGAAAACAAATCTTTATGTTTCCCGCCTTCAGCCGACAGCGTACCTACCTCTATGGGTCAGGAAGATCATGTGTCGATGGGCAGTATTTCCGGCCGTAAGCTGAACCAGATTTTAGGCAATCTGGAAAAAATTCTGGCGATAGAACTGATGTACGCAGCCCAGGCTATTGAGTTCCGCCGCCCGAACACCTGCTCAGATCTTATTGAAGAAAATCATGCCATTATCCGCGCCAAAGTGGCCAAGCTCGAAGAAGACCGGCTGTTAAAACCGGATATCGACGCCATGATCAAATTGGTGAAAACCCAGGCCTTGAAGGTCGACTTTGCGGTCAATGTTTAAGGAGTGCAACAGATGACTTTTCAGGATCAAATTAAACAAGGTATTCCGGCCGCGCTGCCAGCAGCCAAAGCTTACCCAGCGGGTGCGAACCGTGCGCCCAAGCGCAAAGACATTTTAACCAAAGCGGAAAAACAGCTGGCCGTGCGTAATGCGCTGCGTTATTTCCCCAAAGCCTGGCATGGCGAACTCGCGGTAGAATTTGCCAAAGAACTCAATGACTTTGGCCGTATTTATATGTACCGCTTTAAGCCGGATTACGACATTAAAGCCCGTGCTATTGAGGATTATCCGGCCAAATGCCAGCAAGCTGCTGCCATTATGCTGATGATAGACAACAACCTCGACCCGGCCGTGGCGCAGCATCCGGAAGAGCTGATCACTTATGGCGGCAATGGCGCTGTATTTCAGAACTGGGCGCAATATCGCTTAACGATGAAGTACTTAAGCGAAATGGCGGAAGATCAGACCTTGCATATGTACTCTGGCCATCCGATGGGTTTATTCCCGTCCTCAGAGGAAGCGCCAAGAGTGGTAGTGACCAACGGCATGATGATCCCGAATTATTCCAAACCGGATGACTGGGAGCGGTTTAATGCCCTTGGCGTCACCCAATACGGCCAGATGACCGCCGGCTCTTTTATGTACATTGGCCCGCAGGGCATAGTGCACGGCACCACCATCACAGTGATGAATGCGTTTCGTAAAGTGCTGCAAAAAGGCGATACGCCCAACGGCAAAATTTTCTTAACCGCAGGTTTGGGTGGTATGAGCGGTGCTCAGCCGAAAGCCGGCAATATTGCGCGCTGTATTACGGTGTGCGCCGAGGTGAACCCCAAAGCCGCCACCAAACGCCATCAACAAGGTTGGGTGGATGAGCTGATAGACAATATGCCTGCGTTAATAAACCGGGTAAAACAGGCCCAGGCCAATGCCGAAGTGGTGTCTATTGCCTATATCGGCAACGTGGTGGATGTATGGGAAGCCTTTGATGCCGAAAACATTTTTGTGCATTTAGGTTCAGACCAAACCTCGTTGCATAACCCTTGGTCGGGCGGCTATTACCCTGTGGGGACGTCGTACGACGAAGCCAACCGGTTAATCCGTGAACAGCCGGAGCTGTTTAAAACCAAGGTGCAGGAAACTCTGCAGCGCCATGCGGCTATCGTCAATAAACACACCGCCAAAGGCACGTATTTCTTTGACTACGGCAATGCGTTTTTACTGGAAGCCTCGCGCGCCGGTGGTGATGTGATGGCGCAAAACGGTATCGACTTTAAATATCCGTCTTATGTGCAGGATATTTTAGGCCCTATGTGTTTTGACTATGGTTTTGGCCCGTTCCGCTGGGTCTGTGCCTCCGGCAAACCAGAAGATTTAGACAAAACCGACGCTATTGCCGCTGAAGTGTTGCAAAACATTATGCGTGAAGCGCCGGAAGAAATTCAGCAGCAGATGCAGGACAATATCAGCTGGATCAAAGACGCGAAGCAAAACAAGCTGGTGGTGGGTTCTCAGGCGCGGATTTTATACGCCGACGCTGAAGGCCGCGCCAAAATAGCTTTGGCCTTTAATGAGGCGATTGCCCGCGGTGAAATTGGCCCTGTGGTATTAGGCCGTGACCATCACGACGTCAGCGGTACCGACTCGCCATTCCGCGAAACCTCCAATATTTATGACGGCAGCCGTTTTACCGCCGATATGGCGGTGCATAACGTGATTGGCGACAGCTTCCGCGGCGCTACCTGGGTGTCTATCCACAACGGCGGTGGTGTGGGCTGGGGTGAGGTGATGAACGGCGGTTTTGGCATGTTGCTGGACGGCTCAAGCGAGGCCTCGCGCCGGTTACAGTCGATGTTGTTTTTTGACGTCAACAACGGCATCGCCCGCCGCAGCTGGGCCCGTAACAATGAAGCCGATTTTGCCATTAAACGCGAAATGGCGCGCACGCCTAAATTGCAGGTCACGCTGGCGAACCGGGTGGACGACGAGATTATCGAGCAGTTGTTTTAAGCTGGGGTTTCAGCCGGTTTAAATTGCTGCGGGTTTAAAGCGAAGCGGCTTTAAAACTGCACTGCTTGTAAACCCCCCTTCTTTTAAACAAATTGGTTTTTAAGTGGGTTTTAAAGAAGATAAGCGCCGCAAGGCGCTTATCTTTTTTGTTTTTGGCGCTGGCAAAAATCTCTGATGTAACCTGATTTCTTTTTTTAGCAACGTCCCGCCGTAACCCAGCTGCTTTACTCAATTTTCTGTTTGTAACCAACCACCGGCAACTACTGCGTTCGCCCGTTCGCGCCTCCCGCGCTCACTCTTGAATGCTCACTCCGCAGCTCCCGGTGTTTGGTTTGCTAAGGGCGCGAGATGCCGGA
>JAYRUI010000187.1:0-6171 GCA_041919175.1 Rheinheimera sp.
ATCTTCAATCCATTCAGGTTGATAGACGAAACCAACAGTGTGACTGTTTGACTCTTCGGCTTTTAAGTTCTGATTACCGCCAGAGCGGCCTTCAATGCTGGAACCTGTTGCTTTGGCAACAAAGTCAGCCGGAATGCCAAGTGCTGCGCAGTTGGCAGCCCAGGTGGCGTTTTGTTTATAACGCAGATCACAAGGGTCTTGCAGCCGTGAGAAATAGGTCTGGTTCAGTGGGCGGTATAATTCGCTGATGTTTGGTGCCTGCAGTGCCACTGAATAAGTAGAACGTACGCGGATTTCATCAGTGACAGTCCAGTCCAGACCGGTTTTCCAGCTGGTGGCGTTGCCAATAGTGCTGTAGTCGGCAACCCGCACCGCAGCGTCAAAAACCAAATCCTGTACCAGAGGCAGGTCAGTCAGCAGTGGGACTGAAATTTCACCAAAAGCTTCTTTGACGTTAAATTTACCGTGAGTTTCCTGTAATGCATTCAGGAAAGTGGCGCCAGTGGCGGCAAAAGCGTCAGGCATACTGTCACTTTGTTCATGGCGGTATTCCACACCACCTGCGACACCCACGCTGCCGGCCGGCAGATCAAACAAAGCGCTGTTGGACACGCTGCCGCCGGCAACCTGTTGTTCAATAGTGCTGTTAGACGTTGAAGTAGTATTAAACCAGTTAATCGCAGCCTGATTCACAGCACCATAACCAAAGATTGAGGTTGGTACACAACCGGCAGCGCGTGCAGCTGTATCGCGGCAGACGATATTGCCGTTTTGATCTTTCACAGCGTCAATTGACTGAGCAAAGTTTTTACGGATCAGGTTGTTACCGTTGACCTGCTCCAGCCTGGTGCGGCCGTGGGTGGCAAAAGTTTCAAAGCTCCAGTCGTCGTTTAACTGGCCGGTTAAGTTCAGGCTGAACTGGTCGGTGATACGGCTGTTCTCTTCAGTACGGCGGCCGGCATCTTTGTTAAAACGGTGAATGGCAATGCTGCTTTTGCCATTGGCATCCATTAAAGCTGCAAGGCCAGGCGTGACATAAGCATTGTCACGCTGAATTTGTAACGCGCTGCCATATTCAAAAAAGCTCGGCTGACGGATTGAGTCGGCCTGGCTGACCACATGTTTGGCAGAAGCGGCCAGGTTCAGATCAGCTCCCAGGTCGTAGTCACCTTTGAGGTTAAAGCTGTAACGGTCAAAAGCTGGTTGTAAGTCGGTGTATTCACGCAGATTTAAAAACTCACAATCCACACAAGCTGTGTCCAGCGGGAACACTGTGCCCATATTTTGTGGCCGTACTGAACCATCCGGATTAAAGGTGTACCAGACTTTGTTCAGCAGGAAATTACCATTGACTGAGCTGTCGTAATAACCGGCATTGCCCAAAGTAATTTTGTCGGCGATGCCGTCATGAATAGTGTTGCCGTTGGCATCTTTGCTGTCTTTGCTGGCTGGGTTGGTCAAAGACATAAAAGAGTTGCGGGTTTGGCTGCGTTCAGTGGCATTAATGTCGTTTTGTTTGGCAAAGTCGGCAGCAAAAGCAATGTTGCCATCGCCATTGGCAATGTCCTGACCATAAGAAAAAGTGTATTTCTGGTTCGCCAGCGGGTTGTCATTGGCTTTACCGCCAGTTGCGCTTAACTCCAGACCCTGAATGTCTTTTTTCAGTTTGAAGTTCACCACACCTGTCACTGCGTCAGCACCATAAATGGCCGAAGCGCCGCCTGTGATAATTTCTACCGACTCAATCCAGGCTGTTGGAATGGTGTTGGTGTCCACTGATGCTGTACCTGCACTGCTGGAAACATGGCGTTTACCATCGACCAACACCAGAGTACGGGAGCTACCCATACCGCGTAAATCCAGCAGGCTTAAACCTGCAGTACCAATAGAGTTGCCAGAGTTGGCCATAGAATAAGTGGAAGCCAGCGCCGGCAATTCGTTCAGGGCTTCACCAATGTTGGTCGCGCCGGTGTCCACAAGATCTGCGCCACTGATGGACGTGACCGGAGAAGGCGCGATAGCACCTTCGCGTAAAATACGGGAGCTGGTGACAGAAATACGTTCAACGGCAGCTGTGCTGTCGGCGCTGTTTTGTTGTGCCTGCAGGTTAAAACTGAACAAAGCTGTGGCTGAAGCGGCAGAACAAACACTCAGCGTGATGGCCCGGGTTAATAATGAACGACGAAACATAGGTACCTCGAATTGCAGACGCTGCAGTTAGAAAACATCAGCGCTATCGGTTTCGGATAAAAAACGCATAAAACCGCCGGCTGGCGGGGCGGCGCATTCTATAGAAAGAAATACCAGGCAGGCACAAAAATCGGCAAAAAATGGACGTTTAGATAGCTAACTGCATATTTTGTCGTCAATCTGGTGACAATGTGTGCAAAGCTCCGGTAAAAAAGCAGCAGTGTTGGTTGAAACCCAGTCAGGAAAAACGTGCCAGGGTGATAGGTTTTGTTGCCCAAAAACTTCGCAACTGCAGTTGTTGTGGTCTGGCTTGCTGTTCTGAAAATTCTGTGTAATGATTACTTTTGAAACCGCTTACATTTTGCATTTATGTCATGTACGAAGTTTCTGTTTTACATTTGTCCGGGTGAAACCAGTCCTGCTGGTATTAACGCTGATCCCACTTTTGTCTGGCTGTGGTGGCCTCTGAGACGAATTAAAGTTGGGATCAGTTCTTTTTCGCAAAGCATCACGACAAAGTTGATAACGCGAATGCCTGAATAAAGCGAAAACCTCTCTCCCACAGTCGCACTGCCGCTGTTTGTCATCCTCAGCCGGCAGTTGCGGCTGATTTTAAAACCGTAAAATCATCTCTGCTGCTGAGCAGTGGCAGTCAAAACCACAAATGACGCAGGCATAACCGTTCAAGCTATCTTGCCGCCATTTATCCGGATGCACTCTGACCAGCACACCACCGTGCCGGCTAAAGTATTTAACCGCGGCATTGCCAGGGCTTTGTTGCCATAAATGCGCCACACCTGCCCGTGCCCCCTGCTGCTTTAACGCTGTTATCGACAGTTGTAATAAACGCCCGCCGATGCCATGTCCCTGAAAATCCGGCGCCACTGTGTTGCATTTAAAATAGGCAACTGAAGCTTCCGGCAATTGCCATAAATCCGGGCTGCACCAGGTGTCGGTTTGCCACTGACCTGCTGCAAAAGCCAGCCGGAATCCGGCCAACACTGCGCCAGCTCTTGCGACAACACCGGCATTCACGCCGCCGGCAATGCCTTGTTGATAATATTTTTCCAGCAGCGCTGCTGTTAAATAGCCTTCGCCATGCACCTTGTTACCAAGGGCAATGACTTCTGCAAAATCAGCAGTTTGTAGTTCGGAATAGCGAATATTGTTTAGCGTCATAAGCTGATCTGGATGGCTTGGCAACAACCGCATATCTTGCCATGATGCAGCCAGATAACGCCAGTTGTTGCTGGCCGCGGTTTTTAACGGAGACTTTTATGTACGATCCGCTGCATGACGCTTTGGCCGGCCAGGGCGAACCTTACCCTGACAGTTATTGGGCGCACAATTCAGGTTCTGCCCCTGAAGATGACGGCGCGCTTGCTCAGGATCTGGATGTAGACGTTGCCATTATTGGCGCTGGTTACACCGGTTTATCTACTGCTTATCATCTGGCCACTGAACATGGGCTAAAAGCCATAGTGCTGGAAGCCAACCAGACTGCCTGGGGTTGTAGCGGCCGCAATGCCGGTTTTGTGCTGAAATCCAGTGGCCGTAAACCTTATGCCCAAATGCAAAAACAATGGGGTGATGCTGTGATGCGCGGCATTTACCAGGAGTTTTGTGCTGGTGTCGACACCGTAAAAGCTTTAATTAACAAAGGTATAGATTGTGAAGTGCAGGCACCGGGTTATTTGCGCATGGCGCATAAACCAGCCATGGTCAAAGTGATCCAGGCGCAGGCCGCTTTGCAGCAAAAAATGTTTGGTTATCAGGTTGAGGTGTTAAGCCAACAACAGGTTCGGCAGCATTATGTAGACGACCAACAGGCTTTTGGTGCTTTGCGTTATGCTGATGGTTTTGGCGTGAACCCGCTGAAGCTGGCCTGGGGTTATCAGCGACTGGCGCGTGCAGCCGGTGCCTGCATTTATACCGGCTCACCTGTGCTCAGTATGCAGGCGGCGGGTGGCAAACAACAGTTGTTCACCCCACAGGGCATAGTGACAGCCAAAAAAGTGGTGATAGCCACCAATGGTTATACCGCCAAAAATTTTCACCCCGGCATTTCGTCCCGCACTTTACCTGTGCTTTCGCAAATTATTGTCACCGAACCTTTAACCGAAGCCCAGCTGGCGGCCTGTAACTTTCTCACCAGTCATGTGGTGATGGACACCAGAGCGTTAAAATATTATTACCGCAAATTGCCGGACAACAGACTGTTGTTTGGGGGGCGTGGCGCTATTACCGGCAAAGACGCTGAAAATCCCTATTACGCCGACCGTTTGTTGCAGGTGCTGAAGCTGAGTTTTCCGGCACTGCACAACATCAGTTACGAATATAAATGGGCAGGCTGGGTGTGTATGGCGCTGGATGATATGCCACATATTTATCAGGCCGATGAAGCCGGTGATGTGCTCTATAGCATGGGTTATTGCGGTAGCGGTTTGTCGTTTTCGGTACAAGCCGGCAAAAGGCTGGCCGAAAGAGTGATGGGTTTACCACAACCCGATTTACCTTTATATCAAACCGCCTTACCCAAATTTCCATTGCCGGCGTTACGCCGCCTTGGGCAATGGGGCTATTTCCATTATGGAAAATGCAAAGATCGTTGGTTTTAACAGCGCTTTGGGTAAAATTGTATCAATTATGTATATTTAATTTTTACATTCTATTGATGTTTTGGGCGTCCTTGCCTACCATTCCGGCGTCTGTCCAACCGGAATGGAGCAAAAAGACAAATGGAATTATTACCTGACTTTGATGCGTTATTGTTAGCGGTTGCAGTGTTGTACTTCTGGTATGCGCCGTTGTTACTCATTTTAAGCCGTGCTGATCTGAACCTGCGTCAACGTTTGTGCTGGAGTTGTGTTTGTTTATGCAGTTCCTGGCTCAGTTATTTTTGGTTAAAACAGTATTATAAAAACAATAACGCGGAAAATTTCACCAATTATTAGTCAATCTTACATTTGACTGATTGAAGGTTATTTTTAAGTTATTGAAATTTATTTGTTTTATATCTGGCATCAGATTTGCTCTCCTTGTTGATATCTAGTCAAAAGGACGATTAACCTGATGCCAAACTTTCCCGCTTTAGTCAGTCACTCAATGTTACTGGCCCGATTTGAACTCTACCGTCTGATAGGCAGCCCGCGAGGTTGGTTTGCGCTGGCTGCTTTTGCTGTGATTTGGTATTTCCTGCTGCGTTATCCCATTTTTGAAGCCAGTGTTCAGCTGCAACAACCTGATATTCAGGGCATGTTGGGCCGGGTGTTTGGCATGGTTGGTTTGTACAACTTATTAAACTGGTCGGTGCCCGAGTTGGGTGTGTATTGGCTGATCACTGTGTTGTTATTGCCTTTAGTCGCAGTGCTTACCAGTGCCGACCAAACCGCCAGCGACCGCTCGCGCGGCACCTTACGTTTTCTCACCTTAAGAACCAGTCGTACTGCCATAGTGTTGGGCCGTTTTGCTGGTCAAATGTTGGTGCAGGCGCTGCTCGTGTTGCTGTCTTTACTGGCAACCCTGGCACTGGCGTGGTGGCGGCTTGGCACCTTGCCTGTCGCTGCGCTTGAACAGTCGGTGATTGTCTGGCTGAACCTGCTGATAGTTCTGGCACCTTTTACCGCCATGATGGCGCTTTGTTCGGCGCTGGTCCGTTCATCCAAACTGGCGATTAGTCTGGCGATTGTTGGCTCTGGCGTGCTGGTTGGCTTATTAAGCACGCTTATCTGGTATCAGCCAGATTTCCTCTGGCTGCTGCAATACCTGCCAGGAGCCCAATTGCCGCTGCTGCTGGCAGAACAAGGCTGGGCAACCTTACAACACGCCGGTTTACCGCTGGCACAAACAATAGTGTTTTTGGTATTGGCCTGGTTGGTGATGAGAGGAAAAGCGTTATGACACATTTAATTCAGGCCAGCGCGTTATGCAAAAAATTCGGCCAAAAAACTGTATTGGATCAGCTCGATTTTACGCTGCAAG
>JAYRUI010000188.1:0-6167 GCA_041919175.1 Rheinheimera sp.
CGCAGGCCGTTAATCCCAGGCACAACGTCAACATCATTAATTTAGCCGTCATAATCTTCCCCATCTTGCGTAAAACCTGTTTTGTCTTGCTGCGCCGTGCTGTGGCCACACTATGGTCATCGTGATGGCCATGCCATGCCAAAGACCATTATCTGCTGTTGCGGTATAACATTTGCTGGCGCAGCTGCACCTGCTCTGCACTACCCAGTACCGAACTTGGCACTAAGTCTGAGGCAGCTGCCACTACTGTATTACTCTGGATATCGACCAGACGGGCATTTACTGTAGTGTAATTTTCAGATTGATTCAGCGTACCGGCAATCACATAACGCACCGACTGCTGCATGGCCAGCTCACTGATATCCCGGCTTAAAATACGTTCATGGTCGGAATACACTTTCACTGTCGACGCTAAACGCAGCTCTTTAACCTGATAACCCAATTGGCTTGCCACCGTCAGCATACTTTCCTGCAACTGCAAACCGAGTAAATTCAGCGATAAGTTATAAGGGTCTGGCGCCAGAGATTTGACGTCGGTAAAACTCACCACCGCAATAGCGCCGGGCGCTATCGGTTTAAGATCCTGAAACAGCCGGTCGGCAATACGCTCAGTGTAATAAAGCAGTGGTGTGACGGCAGTTTCTGGCTGTAGCATGGCAGTTTGCTGCCGCTCCACAGGTTTTTCCGGCAGCTGCACACAAGAGACCAGCAACAAGGCTGTTGCCGCCAACAAGGCTGTTTGGGTTGTTTTCATTCGTGTTTCACCTTTGATGGGATGCATTCAGGCCAGCTTGATGTTTCGCCTGACCTTCACCCTGGCTTCGATAAGGGCAAATTTGCAAAATCAGTGCCAGCATTGTGCTGACGGACAGAGCCACTGTGGTTATACTGTGCGGCTTTTTTGCCAGGCCCAACAGGCCTTGTACTGCATAGCAAAACTTTCAGGATCCATTGATGCAAACTTGTTATACCGGAATTGATTTTGGCACTTCAAACTGTACTGCTGGTTGGTTAGACCACAACGAACCAGTGCTGGCGCCACTGGACGGTCAAAGCTCTTATTTAAGCTCAGCGCTTTATATCGAAAAGAGCCGCAGCGACGACCAGGACGAAGACGAGCCTTATATCAACGAAAGTTTAAGCCGTTTATTGCAACAAGAGCCTGTGGTGCACCTGGGCCAGAGTGCCCACGCCAGATACAGCGCCAACCCTTTGGCCGGTGTGTTTATCCGTTCGCCTAAATCGATGCTTGGCTCCAGATTAACACCGGCACAAAGCCAGATTTACCGTCAAATCAGTACTTTACTCCTCAAAGATATTAAACAAAAAGCAGAATTGGCGCGTGGCGCCGAGTTGCCTTATGCCGTGCTGGGCCGGCCTGTGCATTTTCAGGGTATAGATGGCGCTTTGGGCGATGACAGAGCCGAAGCTATTTTGCGCTTAGCTGCTCAGGATGTTGGTTTTAAAGAAATTCAGTTTGCCTATGAGCCCGTTGCTGCTGCCGTTGAATACGAGCGCAGTTTAACCAAAGAGCAACTGGTACTGGTTGTCGATATTGGCGGTGGTACCAGCGATATCAGTTTGATCCGCCTTGGTCCAAAACTGGCGCCACAAACCGATCGCAGCAACGACTTATTGGGCCACGCCGGTCGTCGTATCGGTGGGGTCGATATGGATATTAAACTGGCCATTTACAGTTTAATGCCGCTGCTGGGCCGTGGCAGTCAGGCCAATACCGGCCGGCCTTTGCCCAATGCGCTTTTTAGTGATGCGGTGAATATTATCGACATTCAGGCGCAGGAAAATTTCTACCGTGAACAAAGCGCGGCTGAAATCCAGAGTTTAATCAAACTTGCCTCTGAGCCGGACAAAGTCAGCCGTTTGCTGAAACTCTATCAGCAGCATTTAAGTTATTACCTGGTGCAAAAAGCCGAACAAGCCAAAATAGCGCTGGCCGAAAGTGCACAAGTGCAGGTGGAGCTGGGTCGGCTGGAAGCTGAACTTACTCAGCAGATTGACCTGTTGATGTTGGATCAGGCCATTTATATTGAACTGAACGGCATTAAAAAGCTGATAGAACATAGCCTTGCCAGCGCTTCGGCGAAACCTGATGTGATTTTTTTAACCGGCGGCGCTTCCGCGGCCAAAGGTGTGATTAAGCTGTTGCAACAACTGCTGCCTGATGTGCCGCTGGTGCATGGTGACCGCTTTGGTTCTGTTGGCAAAGGTCTCTGCACTATTGCTGCACGGCATTTTGCTTAAACAAAAAAGAGGCTGAGTAAATCAAGGCTTTAGCAAAGGCTTGAGCATTGTGATAGCACTTCGGAGCGATACCGGTTAGAATGCGCGACTTTTTTGTACAGCCCCCCAATTTCGGCGTGCTGACAATATGTGGGGTTTTGCATGTCATTTTCGTTATTAGGGTTACAACCTGCCATTTTACAAGCTGTTGAACAGGCAGGTTATACCCAGCCGACACCTATCCAGCAACAGGCTATTCCTGCCGTGCTGGCGGGTCGGGATTTACTGGCTGCCGCGCAAACCGGCACAGGTAAAACAGCTGGTTTTGTGTTACCGATTTTACAAAAACTCAGCCAGACCAAATCAAAACATCCGCGCCCTACCCGCGCCCTGATTTTGACGCCAACCCGTGAGCTGGCCGCGCAGATTGGTGAACAAGTCACCAAATACAGCAAGTTGCTGGATCCGAAATTAAAACATCTGGTGGTGTTTGGTGGTGTGAACATCAACCCACAAATGATGGCGCTGCGCGGCGGTGTGGATATTCTGACGGCTACGCCTGGCCGTTTATTGGATCTCATTGGCCAGAACGCCGTTAAAATTAACGAAGTTGAAATTCTGGTGCTGGATGAAGCCGACCGGATGCTGGATATGGGCTTTATCCGCGACATTCAGAAAATTCTGAACCTGCTGCCAAAGATCCGCCAGAACCTGCTGTTCTCAGCCACTTTTGACAATGAAATCAAACAACTGACCAACAAGCTGCTGAAAGATCCGTTGATGATCAATGTGACGCCAGAAAACAGCACAGCAGAAAAAATTGAACAAAAGGTGTATCACGTCAGCAAAGGCCAAAAAACCGGTGCTTTGATCACTTTAATTGAACAAAACAACTGGCAACAGGTACTGGTGTTTATGGCCACCAAACACGAAGCCAATCGCCTGACCGAAAAACTGGAAGCTGCCGGTATTAGTGCTGCAGCTATTCATGGTAATAAAAGTCAGAATGCCCGTACCGCCGCGTTCGCCGGTTTTAAAAACAATTCAGTACGGGTTTTGGTGGCGTCTGACGTTGCAGCCCGTGGTATTGATATTGCCGAGCTGCCTTTTGTGGTGAACTTTGCATTGCCACGCTCTGCTGCTGATTATGTACACCGTATTGGCCGTACCGGTCGTGCCGGTAAAGCAGGTTTAGCCGTGTCTTTAGTGTGCCCGGATGAAATGCCACAGTTAAAACAAGTGGAAAAGCTGATTGGCATGAAAATTCCGGTGGCAGAGCTCAGTGGCATTGTCAGCAACGCGCCAAACGACCACGACTTAACAGTGCGTCCACCACGCCCGCCACGGCCACAACAGAAAAAACCAGCTGGTGCCAATGGCCAGGCCACTGCACGTTCAGGCCAGCCACGCCGGTCACAAAATGCCAACGGTCAAACTGCCAGCGGTGAAAAACCAGCGGGTGGTCAACGCCCGGGCCGCAGCCCGCAAGGCAATGGCAATGGCAATGGCAATGGCAATGGCAATAGTACCAACAATGCCGGCGGCAACAGAGCCAATCATGGTAAACCGGCGCCACGTCGCAGTGAAAACAGCCAACAAGGCCAACAAACAAGTGGCCAGCGCAGCAACGACCAGCAGCGCAGCAACACTGCACCACGTGCAGCTAAACCGGCTGGCTCTAAGGTTTAGCTCTCAGGTTTAACTGAACGTAAAATACCTAAGCCTGAACTCTCAGGCTTAGGTAACATTCTCTACAACACTTTCATCCGCAAACACACAATAAGCATCATGCAAGCCAAGCCAACGCCAACCAGCGCAAAAGCGCCGCGAGAAAGCTTCATGGAAAGCTCTGATAAAACAGCATCTTTGATTGGCCTGCGGCTAAATCAGGCACTGGCACAAAGTGGCCTTTGTTCGCGTAAAGCCGCAGCACGGTTAATTTCCGAGCAAAGAGTAACAGTCAATGGCAAGCAAAAGCCGCATCATTATCAGGTGAAAAGCGGTGACGTTATTTTGCTGGATGGCAAACCACTGCCCGCTCCGGCACCTTTGCAATATTGGCTGTATCACAAACCCGTTGGCATCGACTGTAATCTAAGCAGCAAAGAAGACAGTTTAAAAAAACTGCTTGAAAGTCTGCCGCAACGGTTATTTCCGCTGGGTCGGCTGGATAAAGACAGTTGTGGATTATTACTGCTCAGCAACGACGGCGCTTTGGCGCAGCAACTGATGCACCCAAGTTTTGCCCATCAGAAAACCTATCAGGTGACAGTCCATAAACCACTGGAAGATTTGATGTTGCAGCGTTTAGCGCAAGGTTTAAGTTATCAGGTAGGGCCACATTGTTATAAGACGTTGCCTTGCAAGGTGCAATTCATAGACAGCCATCGTTTTCAAATCACCCTGACGCAGGGCCTGAACCGGCAAATCCGTTATATGTGTCGTGAAGTTGGGTTGAAAGTACTGCATTTACAACGCACCCATATCAATCTGCTGGCGCTGGGGGATTTAGCCGAAGGACAAATGCGGCAGTTAACCAAAACCGAGCTGCAGTTATTACAGGCTGTACCTGATAGCAAGCACGGAGCAGTATAAAACCTGCCCTTTCAGGCGGCTTTGGACGTCACAAAAGGGCGAAGCTGCACACTGAGCCATAAGGTCAGCAATAACATCAATACTGAACCCAGCACTACACCAGGCCATTTGGCAAAACTCCAGAACGGATGCAGGTAAAAACTGCCGGTGCTGGCTCCGACATAATAAAACACCAGATACAAAGCGCTGGCGCTGGCTTTAGCGCGGGTTGCGTGCTGATTGACCCAGCCTGTCGCCAGGCTGTGCGTTAAGAAAAAGCCAAAAGCGTTGATAAAAAAGCCCAGCACTATACCGGCCAGAAACGGCAGTAATGTCACTAACGTGCCGAGGATCATAATAAAAATACCCAGCGCCATGCCATCAGGCGGCGCCAGCTTTTTACTAACTTTGCCCGACATAGCAGAGCCAATAGTGCCGGTGAGATAAGTTAAAAACAATAAACCTATCCAGCCAGAGGATAAATTGTAAGGCGCGGCTGATAGCGCAAAACTAATATAAGTGTATTGATTTAAATAGATAAAAAAGTTAAGTCCGCCAATCAGATAGGTCAGCAGCAACACTTTTTGTTTCAAATGAAAACCATTGTCTGCCAAGGCCTGGCGCCAGGAAAAAGGCTTGGCCACAAAGTGTTGCGATGGCGGCAAATAGCGCCAGAACAGCAGCACCAGTAATAAACTCAAAAGCGCCATAGGCCAGAATGCCCATTGCCAATGCCCGAGTTCCGCCGAAAAACCGGCCAGCACCCGGCCGGAAATGCCGCCTAAGGAACTGGCGCTAATGTAATACCCCACAGCAGCCAGCAGTGCCGGCTTACTCAGCTCCTCGCCCATATAAGCAATGGCAATAGCCGGCAGGCCGCCGAGGCAAAAACCCTGCACCGCCCGCCAGAATAACAAGCTGTGATAAGACTCCACCTGAGTGATGGCCAGCGTGGCACCCAGCATGCCAAATAAAGTCCAGAGCAGCACAGTGCGACGACCCACAGCATCAGAAACCGCACCATAAAATAATAAACTCGCCCCAAGCGCCAGGGTGCCAATGGCATAACTCCAGCTGGTTTGCAGCGGGCTTAATGCAAAACTGCGGCTCAGTTCAGGCAACAAAGGTTGCAGCGCATGTAAATTGGCAAATACCACCACAGCGGCAAAACTTAAAATCCAGGTGATGCGGCGATAACCGTCACTGGATTTTTCATAAGGAGCTGGTGCAGCCTGCATTCACATCACCTAATTTGAGCGGATTTAACCGCGCTATACCCGGGCATCACCTGAGTTCAACAACTATGGAGTAACAGCGGAAATTGCAGTTATTGTAACGACTTGCCGCTGCTT
>JAYRUI010000189.1:0-6140 GCA_041919175.1 Rheinheimera sp.
GAAAGACTCCAAAGTGATAGTCGCTATTAACAAAGATCCGGAAGCACCTATTTTCCAGGTGGCCGATTATGGTTTAGTTGCAGACTTATTCACCGCGCTGCCTGAGCTGGAAGCCAGTTTGTAAGGTTGCAAAAAGCTTCTGTCTGATAAAAAAGCCTGTTGTTTAGCAGGCTTTTTTTATTGCGATTGATGATGGTTGTCAGATCATTATTTTTTGTTCAGCCGGGAATTTTTGTTACAAATTGGCGTCTGAACTGTCGTTGGTTTTTTAGGCAAGCGCTTGTTATTCTTTGCCTTTTAGTTACAATCGTTTTACTTTTATTTGCCGGAGTAAAGTCAGTGAAGATATATGGAAATAGTGCACTGCTGGGTGTGTTTTTATCTCTGACAGGTTGCACTGTCGGACCACAACAAGGCGATGTGCTGGTGAACCAACTGGACGGCTCGCTGGCACAATTGCAGGTGGATACCAAACAACTTCATCAGCGTTTACAGCGGTTAACTGCCGACAAAAGTTGTGTGCAGGCAGCCCAATGTAAAGTGTTGCCGGTAGGGCACAGACCTTGTGGCGGACCGGAGCAATATCTGGTGTATTCAAGCCAGACCACCGACGAAAAACTGTTGGCTATTACCAATGCCCGTTATAAAAAACTCAAACAAGAGCAGCAACAACGGCTTGGACTCAGAAGCAGCTGTCAGATGTTGCCTGAGCCTGTGGCAGCTTGTCAGCAACAACAGTGTCAATTGTTGCCGTAAAAGACAATAAGAAGTTTATTAAAATAACCGCGAAAAAAACGCAGCTGTTGCTGCGTTTTTTCTTTTCTAACATTGGATTAAGCTTTGGTTTTAAAAGCGTCACAAGCGGTTTTATCCACACATTCGCCGTACAGGTACAAACTGTGGTGGGTCAGCTTAATGCCGTTTTTATCGGCAATTTCCAGTTGCTTGCGTTCAATATCATCGTCTTCAAATTCAATGACTTTGCCGCAGTTTAAACAAACCAGGTGATCATGGTGATCAATACGGCTTAATTCAAAAACCGACTTGCCGCCTTCAAAGTGGTGACGGCTGACAATACCGGCATCGTCAAACTGGTTTAATACCCGGTATACAGTGGCCAGACCGATATCTTCACCAATTTCCAGCAGAATCTTATATACGTCTTCAGCGCTGATATGCTGGTGACTTGGGTCCTGTAAAATTTCCAGAATTTTTACCCGAGGCAGGGTAACTTTCAGGCCGGCTTTGCGAAGTTCACTGTTGTGATCTGACATCTGTATCGATACTCATAATTGCTGTTGGCTTGGATTATAAGGCTATTCTCTTTGATTGGAAAAGTAAAATCTCAGCTTGATGCCCCAGCGAGGCTTGGTTGGCGACTGCCTTTTGGGTTATGATTATCGTTACAGGTCTTACCAGATGGAGCTTTTATGCGCTGGGCATTTAAACCCGCAGTGATGCGACACTTATTAAACTTCTGGCCGCCGTTTTGGTGTAACGGTATTAAAGTAGAAGTACTGGCGGATGACTACCGTTATGCCAGAGTAAGCCTCAGTGACAGACCCTGGCGGCGCAACATTAATAGCAGCCAGTTTGGCGGCACCATGTTTGCGATGACAGATCCTATTTACCCTTTGATGCTGATGGGCGCTTTGGGCAAAGAATATATGGTATGGGACAAAAAAGCCGACATTGATTACATCAAGCCAGGGCATGGCACTTTAACGGCGGAGTTTTGGCTGGGCGATGCCATCGTTGATGAAATTAAAGCGGCAACTGCGACCGGCGATAAATTTTTCCCACAGTTTCTGGTGCATATTAAAAACAAACACAATGATATTGTTTGTGAAGTGAACCGCACTGTGTATATCCGCAAAAAGCCAAAACACCGGCCGAAACAGGAAGAAACCGGCAGTTAAGTTGTGAAATGGCATTCGAGGCATTATTTGTTCTATCACTGCTTCTCAGGTTTATCCTGGCATAAAAAAACCACCGCTTGTCGGTGGTTTTTGTTTTTGGCTGGTTTTTATAAACCTGCGAGGTCTTTTAAACTCAGCTCATCATAAATTTGTTTGCACCATTGCTTGACGCGGGCTTCTGTCAGTTCAGGCTGGCGGTCTTCATCAATGCCTAAACCGACAAAATGGTCGTTGTCAGCCAGGGCTTTAGACGCGACAAAGTTGTAACCTTTGGTCGGCCAGTTGCCAACGATAATGGCGCCTTTGGGCTCGATAATGTCACGCAGCGTGCCCATGGCATCCAGGAAGTATTCAGCATAATCTTCCTGATCACCACAGCCAAAAATAGCGACTAACTTGTTGTTAAAGTCGATATTTTCCAGCTCAGGAAAAAAGTCATCCCAGTCACACTGGGCTTCACCGTAATACCAGGTTGGAATACCAAACATCAGCAAATCGTAGCTGGCGATATCTTCTTTGCTGCTTTTTGCAATGTCGTGCACAGCAATTAAGTTTTTGCCGAGCTCTTTTTGAATCATCTTGGCGATATGTTCGGTGTTACCGGTATCGCTGCCGAAAAATATACCTACAGTTGCCATATAAGTGCCTTTTACTTTGCTAACGCTGCGCTCAGCAGTTGTTCAATCAGCGCACTGCGGGTGAGTTGCAGTGCCTGTGCTCTGGCATCCAGTTGCGAGTAAAGCTCAGCTGTTACTTTGCACTCGATGCGTTTTAAACCTTTGGTTTTGTCGCGGCGAATTTGATTTCGTTTATTTAACCGTAATTGCTCTTCACGCGGCAGTGGGTTGGTTTTAGGCCGCCCCGGCCGTTTTTCAGCGGCAAATAAATCAAGAGTTGTGCGATCTGTGGCAATTTTCGCCATTAACCTAAGCCTTTTGACTCATAAATAAACTGGATGACCCCTTTGGCCAAAAAGCCGGCACAACCCAAAAATAGAACGATCCAGACAAATACCCGGCCAAATTTTGGCACATCGCCTTTTTTAAGTACGTCCTGAATTGCCATTCCAATCAAAAAAAACAACACAGAGAGGAAAAACCACAGGCTGGCTGCCTCTATTTGTTCCATATATTCATTTAACATGGTGATGACCTTCAAAAAAACGCGCGCACTATAGCACAAAGCCCAGCGGATTTTATGCGCTAGCTCAATAAAAAATCTGCCACTATCTTGCTAAAAGCCGCTGGTTTTTCGGCATGTAGCCAGTGGCCTGTGCCCTGAATCACTTTTGCTTTGGCATTTGGGAACAGCTGCTGTATCTGGGGTTGATGAGATGGCATTAAATAATCCGAATTACCGCCTTTGATAAACAGCACTGGGCCGGTATAAGGCCCTTTGGCCTCCGGCGCTGCCAGAATGGCAGCGTAGTTGGCAACGAGGGCGGGTAAATTGAGCCGCCACTTAAATGTATCATCTTCTTTTAGCAGATTTTTCAGCAAAAACTGCCGCACACCAAGCTCTGTTACCGAAGCGCTCAGTTGCTGATCGGCATCGCGTCTGTCTTTCAGTGTGCTTAAGTTGATATTTTGCAGCGCCTGCAAAATGCCAAGATGTCTGGGTTCATTTACCACAGGGGAAATATCCGCCAATATCAGTTTTTTTACCCGTTGTGGTGCTTGCAGGGCAAGTTGCATGGCCACTTTACCACCCATAGAGTGACCAAGAACAGACACTTGCGTTAGTCCCAGAGCATCCAGCGTTTCCAGCACGTCATTGGCCATCAACGGATAATTCATCTCCTGGCTATGTGCTGAGCGGCCGTGATTGCGCAAATCGAGGTTTACAATCTGAAAATGCGCTTGTAAGGATCGGGCAATGACGCCCAGGTTTTCGTAACTACCGAATAAACCATGGATCAATACCAGTGGTTCACCTTGGCCTGTTATGTCAGTATGTAATATCATGCTTATCCTTTGACAACAACGCGCTATAACAAAATGGCCGTCAGCCTAGCAAAATACGGGGCTGGCGTCAGCAAGTGTCAATTTATATAATGCCGGTTGTCGGTTTGGGTTTTAAGGTATCTTTATGAAAACAATAGAAATAGATGATGAGCTTTATCATTACATTGCCAGTCAGACCCAACAGATTGGGGAAAGTGCGTCCGAAATTCTGCGCCGCTTGTTGTTGCCCCAGAACAGCACTGTCATACCAACGCCATCTGAAACTGCTACAGTCACACCAGCAATACCAGCTGCGGTTCAGGATCAAAAAGTCTTTGATATTCTGAGTAAACAGGATTTACAGGCTGAACTCAGTGTTGTTGGCCGCTTTTTGATTATTTTGTCGGCTTTGGCCCGTGCTCACAAAGGCCATTTTGCCAAGGTACTGGATATTAAAGGCCGTAACCGCGTGTATTTTGGCCGCAAAGAAGCAGATTTACTGGAAGCGGGTAGCAGCACCAATCCAAAACCTATTCCAAACAGCGAATTCTGGGTGATCACCAACTCCAATACCACCCGTAAAAAGATGATGTTAACTGAAGCAGCGTTAAAGCTTGGTTATTCACAGGAAGAAGCAGAACTTATCCGGGACTTTTTATAAGGAAATTTTATGTCGGTTCACCCGCTTGCCGGACAAACAGCGCCAAGAAGCGAACTCACCAATATCGCTTTGTTATGTTCAGCCTATTACACGCTGTTTCCTGATATCAGTATCGCGTCGCAACGGGTGAGTTTTGGCACCTCAGGGCACAGAGGCAGTGCAACCGACTGTTCATTTAATGAAGTTCATATCAAAGCCATTTGTCAGGCGGTGGCTGAATACCGCAAAGCCCAAGGCACCACAGGTCCGCTGTTTTTAGGCAAAGATACCCATGCACTGAGTGAACCGGCTTTTATGAGTGCAGTGCAGGTGCTGGTTGCCAATGGGGTGACAGTCAAAGTGCAGCCGGACAACGGCTACACACCCACACCTGTGATTTCACATGCCATTCTGGCTTACAACAGGGCAAAACCTGCAGCACTTGCAGATGGTATTGTCATTACACCTTCGCATAATCCACCCAAAGATGGCGGCATTAAATACAATCCGCCTCATGGTGGACCAGCCGACACTGACGCAACAAGCTGGATTGAGCAACGCGCCAATGCATTGATTGGTGAGGCTTTGGCTGGCGTGTTTTGCCTTGATTATCAGCAGGCGCTGTTAAGCCCGCTGTATCAGCATTATGATTATATTGGTCCTTATGTGGACGACCTCGCCAATGTGGTTGATATGGCGGCTATTGCCAAAGCCAAAGTGAAAATTGGCGTGGACCCATTGGGTGGCTCCGGCATTGCGTTCTGGCCTGTGATAGCCGAAAAATACGGCCTTGATTTAACCGTGGTGAACAACATTGTCGACCCAGCCTTTGCCTTTATGCCGCTGGATAAAGACGGCAAAATCCGGATGGATTGCAGCTCCGCTTACGCCATGGCGAACCTGATTAAACTGAAAGATCAGTTTGATATAGGCATAGGGAACGACCCGGATTTTGACCGTCATGGTATTGTCACCCGCACGGGTGGCTTGCTCAATCCTAACCACTACCTGGCAGTTGCTATCAATTATCTGCTGAGCAACAGACCGCAATGGGGCCTTGATAAAAAAATCGGCAAAACGCTGGTCTCCAGCGCTTTAATTGACAGAGTGGTGGCAGGGCGCGGCCGTACCTTGTATGAAGTTCCTGTTGGTTTTAAATGGTTTGTGGAAGGGCTGCATCAGGGCTCTCTGGTATTTGGTGGAGAAGAATCGGCCGGTGCCAGCTTTTTGCGTTTTGACGGCACTGTCTGGTCGACTGACAAAGATGGTTTTATTCTGGGTTTACTGGCGGCGGAAATGTTTGCCAAAACCGGCGTTGACCCTTATGCCCAATACCAGGCTCTCACCCGCGAATTTGGTGCACCTTTGTACCGCCGTATTGATGCGCCTGCGGATTTGGCGCAAAAAAATGCGCTGAAAAACCTCAATGTCAACAGTGTGTCGCAAAAAACGCTGGCAGGAGATGCTATTTTGGCGGTGCTAACCAAAGCATCCGGCAACAATGCCAGCATTGGTGGGGTGAAAGTGGTGACACAAAACGGTTGGTTTGCCGCCAGACCCTCGGGCACAGAAAACAGCTATAAAATATATCTGGAGAGTTTTGTCGGTGAAACACATTTACAACAGTTGGAAGCAGAC
>JAYRUI010000190.1:0-6034 GCA_041919175.1 Rheinheimera sp.
CGGCTATGGTTCCTAGTATTCCCAGTGCGGCATTTAAGTCACCCGACTTTGATACCGACAATATTGAAACTAATACCGCAATCAATACAATTCCGAGAGCCCTTAAATTTACTGGGCCAAACCCTCCTTTCATTTTGTAAAAAACGCCTATTAGTGCTCCAACACCGATAGCTGCAACAATCCATAAAGTTTGCTGTTCCATGTACTCCTCCTTGGTTCATAATATTTTTTAATGTGAAAACGCAATCCGCTTACGTTTTTCACAAAAATTAAAGTATCAAGCTAGCCGCTTTTTATATGAAATTCAAAAATATATAAATTATTGTTCCCGCTAAATGATTTTTAGCTTCTGTGTTGTGGCTGTGAGACTTATAAAAGTTGCCGATGGTTGGCACTGAAACATTTTAGATTTTCACCAAAGATTCGAAAATACCGTTTCTGACGCAAACCAATTCCCCAAACCAGCGCTTTTTCCTCCCCGTTTAGTCGAGCCGATAAAAATTGAAAGTTTGAGGTTTTAAGACGCCAACTGTTTGAAGCGAGCGACGGTAGCGCTCGCTGAGTTTTGGCGGCGCCTCAAACTTTTGATTTTTAGCGGGCTTTCGAAGACTCACCGGGGTGATTTCTTTGGCTACTTTCTTTGTCAGCAAAGAAAGTAGCTCGCCCTCGCGGCGAAACCGCTGTTACACGCCATGCCGCAGGCATCAATCAAAAAACCAAGTCAGGCAGAACACAAACCAAAAAACTGTTACCTATGTAGTTGCACAAAAGTGTCACCTATCAGTGTGAGCAGCCCCCCCGGCACAGCCCCCTAAGCTGCAAGCAGAAAACACCCAAAGTAGTGTTGCTTAAAAAATAAACTTGATCTTTCAACCCCCCATCACTATGCTCAACACCATACCTTGTAGTGCAAGGTATAATCTAATACATAGCAAGGCCAGCAACCTGGCCAAACAAGGTGACCGATGAACTCCACTGAAGCTCTGATGGAAAAATGGGAAGTACAGCTGCGCAAGGGCACGCTGGAACTGGCCATTCTGGCGGCGTTACAGCAACGCACTTTATATGGGCTGGAACTGCTGAAGTTATTACAAAGCCTGCCGTCCACCACTATTACCGAAGGTACTTTGTATCCCTTGATGGACCGGCTGAAACGCGACGAACTGGTGGACGCACAGTGGGTGCAGGAGGGTGACAGCAGGCCGCGCAAGTATTACCGGCTGACCGCACTTGGTGCGCAAAAACTGACAGATTTAACCCGGCTTTGGCGTCAGTCCGTGACCGACATTGAATTTCTGCTGGCCAACCCGGGCCCGCAACCGCTACTCATTACAGGAGCCTGATATGCAAACCGCAGAATTAAACAACAACGACATTATCCATCGTTATCTCAATGAGTTACGACGTTATCTGGCGCGCCTGGCGCCGCATGAAACCCAGGAAGTGATCCGCGAAATTGAAAGCCATTTGTTTGATGTGATGGAGCAGCAGGAAGCGGCCGGTAAAACCGCAGACGCCGGCGCTATTCTGCGTGGTTTTGGTGAACCGCGGCAGCTGGCCGCGCAATATATTGCCCATATTGAAGAAGGGGCGCCGCCGCCACGGGGTTTTAAAGCTATTCAAAGCATGAAAAAAAGTGTGACTGCCACTTTGTATTTTGCCATGGCGGTGTTTGGCTTCAGCATCGCTTTTGCTTTGTTATTTATCAGCGGTGCAAAATTTTTGCTGCCGGAGTCGGTGGGGGTTTGGTCCACGGCGCATGGCAACAGCATAGTGGTGGGTTTTGTGTCGGTGCCGCCGACAGCAATGCCAGAAGTAATGGGCTGGTGGATAGTGCCTGTCTCTGTTTTGTTGGCTATTGCGGTGGGGCTGCTTACCCGCAAAGTGCTGAGTGTGCTGAAACAGCATATGTAAGCTTGGAAGAAAAAGGAATTTTGGATGAAACTGCTCTGGACCAATCTGAAACATTTTACCGTCACCAGCCTGATTTTGCTGGGCCTCGCATTGGGGCTGGCGGTGGTATTCAGTATTGACATTGATTATGGCGACGACCGCCGTGCTTACAAAGTAGGTGGGGAAGGGCCCCATGTGTTTTTTACCGGCGACCAGATGCAGCTTCAGTTTATCCGTGGTGACGGCGAAACCGGCTTTTATCTGGAACAACAAAGTGTGCCGGTAAGCGCGAAGGTGCAAACCCAGGTGTATTTTCCACTGGAAGACAACCATTTCGCCCTGACCATCAACGGTAGCAGCGCCGACCGACGGCCGGACGGCAGTTTTATTGCACCGCCGCTGCGGTATCAGGACGGGGAAGCTATTCTGGCGATTTCCGATATTGAAAGTGCCTATAAAACGCTGCGCGATTTTCTGCAAGCGCACCGGGTGATTGACGAACAGCTGAACTGGATCTTTGGCAAAGGCCATCTGGTACTGCTGGGTGATATGACAGACCGCGGCCCTTCCACCACTCAGGTGTTGTGGCTGATTTATCAGCTGGAACAGGCGGCGCGGGCGCAGGGGGGCACTGTGCATTACATTCTGGGTAATCACGAGATTAAAAATTTGCAGGGTAACTTTCAGGCGGCAGACAAAAAATACCAATTTGTTGCCACAGTGTTGGGTAAACAACAGCAGGATTTATACAGCGACAACAGCCTGCTTGGCCGTTGGCTGGCCAGTAAAAATACGGCTGAACTGATTAACGGCCATTTGTTTGTACATGGCGGTTTGCATCCTAAGCTGGCCACGCTGAAGTATTCGCTGGAGCAGTTAAATAACTTAGTGCGGGCAAATTATCGTATTGCATATTTTCCAACGCCGAAGGCGCCAGACAGTGACTTGTTGTTGTCAACGCGGCATGGTCCGTCCTGGTATCGGGGTTATTTTGACGCTGATGTAACTCAGGCAGAAGTGGAACAAACTTTGGCGGCCTTCGATGCCAAAGCTGTGGTCGTGGGGCACACACCACAGCGGCGGGTGGGTTCTTTATTCGATGGCAAGGTGTGGGCTATTAATGTGCGGCAGCCACGCGATTATCGCGGCAGTATTCCACCGCGCAGCAGTGAAGCTTTACTGATCCGCGACGGCCAGTATTTCCGGTTGCAGCAGGATGGCAGTGCAGAGGCCTTGTGATCTTGTTTCTGTGATTGGCGGGGGATGCACTTTGTGCTGAGTTACTTTCTGTTGCGGCCTGTTGTTTTCAGGGTGTGGCCAGAAAACTGAGCAGCGCTGGCGTGCTTTGCGCCAACGCTGCGGCCCGGGCTGATATTAGCCCAGCCGGGTAGAGCGCAAAATTTCATCCAGCAGTACGGTGTAGTCGGTAATAGCCGGAAATTCAGTGATTTGCCGCACCGGCAGCTGGCTGTCGGGGTTGGCAACGGCCAGCAAATGGCCAATGCCAAACTCTTTGGCGGCATGCAAAATCGGCAGGCTGTCATCCACAAACAAAGTACGTTTCGGGTCAAAACCAAGCCTTGCCTGTAGTTGATGCCACAAAGCCTGGCTTTCTTTGGTCACACCAAATTCGTGGGTAGAAATCAGCTCGCTGATGTAATTGCTGAGTTCAGTGCGCTCAATTTTTAACGACAAACTGCCCGGGTGGGCGTTGGTGACCAGCACAATATTGCGGCCGCTGTTTTTTAGCGCCTTTAAAAAATCGGGCACATCAGCGCGCATGGCAATTTTGTGCATCACTTCACGTTTTAATTCGGTAATGGGCAGTTGCAGCCTTTTGCCCCAGTAATCCAGGCAATACCATTCCAGCTTGCCTTGCAGCACATCATATTCGGCTTTTAGTTGTGCTTTGGCTTCTGCAGTGCTGATACCGCTGATTTCGCTCCAGCGTTTCGGCAAGTGTTCCAGCCAGAAATAATTGTCAAAGTGTAAGTCCAGCAGGGTGCCGTCCATATCCAGTAAAACAGTGTCGATATTCGCCCAGTCCAGCATAGGTTTTTCCATCTGTTCGATTTATAGTAGAGCGCAGAAAAATGCATTGTAGCAGAGGCATAGGTATGGCTGAACGTCAGGACGACAAACAAAAACCACAAATTCTCAGTCAGGAAATCGTGGCGCAAAGCCGGTTATTTAAAATTGAACAAATCCAGCTGCAATTTAGCAATGGCGAACAGCGGTTGTTTGAACGGATGCGCGGTTCCGGCCGTGGCGCTGTGATGGTGGTGGCTTGCCCTGATGCCGAACATTTTTATCTGATCCGCGAATACAGCGCCGGTACCCACGACTATCAGCTGGGGTTCCCCAAAGGTCTGATAGACCCGGGTGAAGAAGTGCTGGTGGCGGCGAATCGTGAATTAAAAGAAGAAGTTGGTTTTGGCGCTACTACTTTAGTACCGCTCAAAAGCGTGGCGCTGGCTCCGGGATATTTTAATGCTACAATGCAGATAGTTCTTGCCACAGACCTTTACCCTGAGCAGTTGCCAGGCGACGAGCCGGAACCGCTGGAACTGGTAAAGTGGCGTTGGCAAGACTTCGACGAATTGTTACAACAAGCCGATTTTACCGAAGCGCGCAGTATTGCCGCTTTATTTCTGGCGAAAAAGTATCTGGATACCCATCAGGATGTTTTTAAGTAGACTGTTAGAACCGGTAAAAGCAGCAGCTGTTGAAGCCGGCGCAGTGCTCTGGCAGATGTACCAAAGTGGCGATTACGAATATAACGCCAAAGACGACAACAGCCCTGTGACCAGTGCAGATTATGCAGCCAATCAAATTATTATCGACCGGCTCAGCAGCTTGACGCCGGACATCCCTATTATTTCCGAAGAAAGCAATTTAGTTCCGCTGGCGCAGCGTCAGCATTGGCCACGTTATTGGCTGATTGACCCTATGGATGGAACTCAGGAATTTGTCGCCAGAAGTGGCGATTTTGCCGTCAGCATCGCTTTGGTGGAGCATGGTTGGCCGGCGCTTGGGGTGATTTATTGGCCAAAAGAGCAAATTTGTTATTACGCCACCCGCGGTCACGGCGCTTTTAAACAACAACGCAATTTAATTAACCATATCAAAGTGCGCCAGCATCACGCCGGATTGCCGCTGCGTATTGCCGTCAGCCGTCGCCAGCCGCTGGAGCGTATTCATGCGCTGCTGGCAACAGGGCAGGACGTGGAATTTGTGCCGCTGGGCAGCTGTAGTTTAAAAAGCTGTTTAGTGGCCGAAGGTGGCGCCGACTGTTATTTGCGCCTTGGGCCTACCGGCGAGTGGGACACAGGCGCTGTGCATATTATTGTCGAAGAAGCCGGTGGCAAAATTCTCGACAGCCAGTTTTTTCCACTGAGTTACAACCAGCGCGAAACCTTAGCCAACCCGGATTTTATGGTGATGGGGCAATCCAGTGTTGGCTGGCAACAGCTGATTCAGGCGCATCATTCAGGCCGTGTACTGCCCGCTTTATAACAAGCTTTATTGCTGAGCGCCCTGCCCGCTGGCTGCCAGCAATTGGCGGTAGTCCTGCGTTGTCATTAAATCGACCGACTCTTCCTGCTCTGAATACACTATCACCACTTTGCCTTGTTGCAGTTGTTGCAACACCATCTGCACTTTGCCGCTCAGGCTGATATCGCTGTCGCCATAGTCTGTGCCTTCACGCAGCACAAAAGCTTCTATCAGCGCATTTAAGGTGTCTGGGTTCAGTTGTTGAAACGGGATAAGCATAAACAGTCCTTAAGTGAGATGTTGTTGTAAAAACGCCGGCACTACTTTGTCCAGCCAATACACCGGACGCCAGGGTAAACCCCCGGAAACAAAACCAACATGGCCACCATAGTCGCTGAGCAGCAATTGGCTGTGCGGGCTCAGTTCAGCGGCTGTGGGTATTACATCGGCGGCCAGAAAAGGGTCGTCTTTGGCATGGATCAGCAAAGTGGGCCTTTGGATATGGCGCAAATAAGGTTTAGCGCTGGCTTTTTGGTAATAATCTTCAGCATCCCTGAAACCATGCAAAGGGGCAGTCAGTTGCTGATCAAAGTCGCGGATAGTGCCAAGGCGTTGAATATCCGCATCATTCACCGGCAGAGGGAAG
>JAYRUI010000191.1:0-6031 GCA_041919175.1 Rheinheimera sp.
TAGGGCCGAATGGGAAACGACTTTCCATGGCTTTTAACAGTTCGATGGCCCTGCTGTATAAACCTGAGTCCAGAATTTCTTTAGCGTCGTTATAAGCAGCTTGCGCTGACTGGTTGGTATTGACCAATACTTCTTCTGATTTGTTGCCAGCACAGGCGGTCAGAGCGGCAGAAACACATAAAACTACGAAAAATTTAGCTTTCATTGAAAAATCCACTACTACTTCAGCCGATTGGCTGTCTAGTCGTTCATAAAATCGTTAAAATAGACGCAATACACCGATTCTAACCCAGAGTGTTCGGGTATGCACACAGGATAACTGGTTCCGACATGACAAAACAGATAAAACTTGCAGAAATTGTACCTGACCATCTTTACGGCAAACGGTTAGATCAGGTACTGGCAGAAATGTTCCCTGATTATTCACGTTCAAGAATAAAAGAATGGATTTTGGCTGGCTGGGTGCTGGTCAACGGCCGCCTTTGTGATGTGCCACGCGAAAAATTATTGGGTGGCGAAAGCATTGAGATTAATGCAGAACTGCCGGAAGACGAACGTTTTGAAGCAGAGCCGATAGATTTAAATATTGTTTATGAAGATGAACATATTCTGGTGATCAACAAACCGGCAGGTTTAGTGGTGCACCCGGGCGCTGGTAATCACGACGGTACTTTATTAAACGCGCTGCTGCACCATTGCCCTGGTATTGCTGAAGTACCACGCGCCGGTATTATTCACCGTCTTGATAAAGACACCACGGGCCTGATGGTGGTTGCTAAAACCATTCCGGCACAAACCCATTTAGTGGAAATGATGCAAAACCGCGAAATCACCCGTGAATACGAAGCGATAGCCCACGGTTGTATGACGGCAGGTGGCATGGTGGACGAGCCTATTGGCCGTCATCCGACCAAACGTACCCATATGGCGGTCACCTCAAGCGGCAGACCAGCTGTGACGCACTACCGGGTCATGGAAAAGTTCCGTAATCACACCCGTTTACGCTTGCGTCTGGAAACAGGCCGTACTCACCAGATCAGGGTGCACATGACCTACATTAACTATCCGCTGGTTGGCGACCCGGTATATGCAGGCCGGCCACGTCCACCGCGTAAAGCAGACGAGTCGTTGCTGGCGGTTTTACGTAATTTTAAACGTCAGGCGCTGCACGCTGCCATGCTGCGTTTAGCCCATCCTATTACCGGCGAATTGCTGGAATGGCATGCGCCAATTCCGCAGGACATGGTGGAACTGACGTTGGCTTTACGTGAAGACACCGCCATTCACGGTATGGATAACCAATAATGTCAGCGCATGGGTTTATTTATCCGGACTGGCCGGCGCCGGCCAATGTTAAAGCGCTTGCAACCAGTCGCTGCGGTGGTGTGTCGCAAGGTGTTTTCGCCAGTCTGAATCTTGGAACCCATGTGGGCGATGAAATTGCTGCTGTCACGCAAAACCGGTTGTTGTTAAAGGAGCAGGCAGCTTTACCTGCAGAGCCCGCCTGGCTGAATCAGGTGCATGGCACTAAAGTGCTGGCACTGGACAACTGGCAAGGTGGTCTGACAGACGCCGATGCTGCAATGTCCAAAACCGCCGGTAAAGTCTGTGTGGTGATGACGGCTGATTGTCTGCCGGTGCTTTTTTGTGACAACAAAGGCGAGCAGGTGGCGGCAGCGCATGCCGGCTGGCGCGGTTTGTGTGATGGTGTCATCGAACAAACGCTTCAGCTTTTTGAAAAACCGCGTGATGTGATGGTATGGCTTGGGCCTGCCATTGGCCCTGCGGTTTTTGAGGTAGGTGCTGAAGTGCGTGCGGCTTTTGTGGCGCACCATGCCGGGGCGAACCGCGCTTTTGTGCCAGCTGGCCAGGGTAAATATCTGGCTGATATTTATTTATTGGCGCGTCAGCGTTTAGCCGCAGCCGGTGTCACGCAAATCTACGGTGGCAATTATTGTACTGTCAGTGCACCACAGCAGTTTTTTTCCTACCGCCGGGACGGCCAAACCGGCCGTATGGCAAGTCTGATTTGGTTTGAATAATCAGCCACCGCAACACAAAATCTGAGTTATTGTTGACGGAAGTCAAATTTTTGACGTTTGCTGCTTGAAAATGCAGCAGACGCCCTCCATCTTAAGCACAACGAAGCTAGTTATGATGGAGTCACTTCATGCGCTTAGAACGTTTTACCAGTAAATTTCAGGAAGCTATTGCCACAGCGCAATCTTTAGCGCTGGGCCGTGATCATCAATTTATCGAACCCGTGCACCTGATGCATGCGCTGCTGAATCAGGACGGCGGCACTGTGCGCGACTTGCTGAATAAAATTGGCACCAATCTGCACGACTTACGTTCGAAAGTTTCACAAGCCATTGAACGGCTGCCCAAAGTGGAAGGCAGCGAAGGCAATTTGCAACTGTCAAACGGCACCATCAATCTGCTGAACCTGTGCGATAAATTGGCGCAAAAACGCAAAGATCAGTTTATTTCCAGTGAGTTATTTGTCCTGGCTGCCTGTGAAGACAAAGGTGAACTTGGTGCTTTATTAAAGCAGCTGGCAATCAGCAAAGAAGGGGTGGAAGCTGCAATTGAGCAAATGCGTGGCGGTCAGAAAGTGGATGATGCCAATGCCGAAGACACCCGTCAGGCGCTGACTAAATACACCATAGATTTAACAGCCCGTGCTGAAGCCGGCAAACTCGACCCAGTGATTGGCCGTGATGAAGAAATCCGCCGTTGTATTCAGGTATTGCAGCGCCGCACTAAAAATAACCCGGTGTTAATTGGTGAACCAGGTGTAGGTAAAACCGCCATAGTTGAAGGTTTGGCGCTGCGCATTGTCAACCGCGAAGTACCGGAAGGTTTAAAAAACAAAAGGGTGTTGTCGCTCGATTTAGGCGCTTTGCTTGCCGGCGCTAAATACCGCGGCGAGTTTGAAGAACGTTTAAAAGCCGTGCTGTCTGAGCTTGCGAAAGAAGAAGGCCAGGTCATTCTATTTATTGATGAAATTCATACCATGGTTGGCGCAGGTAAAGCCGATGGCGCTATGGACGCCGGCAATATGCTTAAACCTGCGCTGGCGCGTGGTGAACTGCATTGTTTGGGCGCCACCACTTTAGATGAATATCGTAAATACATTGAAAAAGATGCTGCGCTGGAGCGGCGTTTCCAGAAAGTGCTGGTAGAAGAGCCTTCGGTGGAAGATACCATCGCTATTTTGCGTGGCTTAAAAGAGCGTTATGAGTTGCATCACGGTGTGGATATTACCGATCCGGCCATAGTTGCCGCCGCTACTTTGTCACACCGTTATGTCAGCGACCGGCAGTTACCAGACAAAGCCATTGATTTAATTGATGAAGCAGCGTCCAGTATCAGAATGCAGATGGATTCCAAGCCAGAAGAGCTGGATCGGTTAGAGCGGCGGATCATTCAGTTAAAACTGGAAGACAATGCGCTTGCCAAAGAAACTGATGACGCCAGCAAAAAACGCCGTGATTTTATTCTGGAACAAATTGCTGAACTTGACAGTAAATACAACGAGTTAGACGAAGTCTGGAGTTCAGAAAAAGCCGCCTTGCAAGGCACGCAGAGCATTAAGGCCGATCTGGAACAGGCCAGGCTTGATATGGAAGTCGCGCGCCGTGCCGGTGATTTAAACCGCATGTCGCAGCTGAAATACGAACGTATTCCGGAACTCGAAAAACGACTGGACTTAGCAGCCCAGGCCGAAATGCACGAAATGCAGTTGCTTCGTAATAAAGTCACCGAAACCGAAATTGCCGAAGTGTTATCCAAAGCAACCGGTATTCCGGTCAGCAAAATGCTGGAAGGTGAACGTGACAAACTGCTGAAAATGGAGCAGTCGCTGGCTGGCAGAGTGATTGGCCAAACTGAAGCTGTGGCGGCCGTTTCCAATGCTATCCGCCGTTCGCGCGCTGGCCTTGCCGACCCCAACAAACCTATAGGTTCATTTTTGTTTTTAGGCCCGACAGGGGTTGGTAAAACCGAACTGACCAAAGCGCTGGCGCACTTCCTGTTTGACAGTGAAGATGCCATGGTGCGCATTGATATGTCTGAGTTTATGGAAAAACATGCGGTGTCACGTTTAGTTGGTGCACCACCGGGATATGTTGGTTATGAAGAGGGTGGTTATTTAACAGAAGCAGTGCGCCGTCGTCCTTATTCAGTTATTTTGCTGGATGAAGTGGAAAAAGCCCATCCGGATGTGTTTAACATTCTGCTGCAGGTGCTGGATGATGGCCGTTTAACCGATGGCCAGGGCCGTACCGTCGATTTTAAAAATACCGTGATCATCATGACGTCGAATTTGGGCTCTGATTTAATTCAGGAGCATTACCATCAGCAAAGTTATGACGAAATGAAGTCGATGTTGATGGGCGTGCTCGGGCAGCAGTTCAGGCCGGAGTTTTTAAACCGGGTCGATGAAACTGTGGTATTCCACCCGCTTGATCATGTGCAGATTAAGAGTATTGCCGGCATTCAGCTGAAGCGTCTGGCACAGCGTCTTGCTGACAGGCAAATGACGCTGGAAGTGTCAGAAGCTGCGCTGGATAAAATAGCGGCCGTTGGTTTTGACCCGCTGTTTGGCGCAAGGCCGCTAAAAAGAGCGATTCAGCAGTATGTGGAAAACACTCTGGCGCAATCTTTACTGAAAGGCGATATTTTGCCAGGCAGCGTGGTGCGGGTTGATGTTACTGATGACACTTTTGCTGTCAGTAGCAGGCTGCAGCACTGAGTCGCTTTGACCAATAATAACGCCGGCAAATAGCCGGCGTTATTATTGATATAAATTGTCTTTTGATACAACGGACACAAACTAAACCCTCAGCTTATTCGGCCTTGGTCTGAAGTGAATCAGCGGTTAGTCGTCGCATTTTCACAAAAATAATCAATTTGTTTGCGGGCAAGTTTACGTTGCTCTTCCATTTGTTCGTCATTCAGCTGTTGTTTGCTGCCATCTTCCATATCGATAAAGACAGGTAAATCCTGCTCCAGAATTTTCAGGTTCTTTTTTGCTTTGTCACAACTTTGTTGTTGCGCATCCACGGCTACAGGCAGGTTTTGCAGTTTTGGTGTGGCAGCAGCCGTTTGCTGAGACGTGCCAATCACAATGGTTTCATAATCGATATTTTGTGGGGGTAACTGACTGACATGCAGAGTGTTGTTTTTATCGCGCCACTGATACAACACTTGTTCCGCGGCCGATAGCTGAATACTGATTAACGCAAAGGTAATCGCAACAAACTTGTTCATAAAGGCCTCTGTCAGAATGCAGCAGACTGAATTTCAAGTGTAACGAACATTGGCAAATTTGCCTCAGTTGCCCAGAAATTCAGTTGCTGCTGCCAAAGGCAATTACAAGCTGTTTTTTTACTGGCTAAATGTTTTTGCTAAATCGGTCAGTTCAGCTGCTTTGTTGTGTAAAACATGGCTATTGTCTGCAACAACCGCCATATTGGCGCTGTTGGTGTCGGCAATAGTGGTGATGTCTTTGACATGACTTGCCACTTTGTGGGCCACCACATCCTGCTGCATTGTTGCAGTGGCAATCTGGGCAGAAGCAGACGAAATCTGGTCGACCATAGCCGCGATGTCGTTCACTTGAGAAGCACTGAGCTGGCTTTGTTCAACACAATGCTCTGCTTGCTGACGGCTTTGTACCATCACGCTTCCCCAGCTTAATAAGGTTTGCTGAATTTCGCGGATAGACAATTGAATTTGTTCAGTGGCTTTATGAGTCCGTGACGATAAAGCCCTGACTTCATCGGCAACGACGGCAAATCCACGGCCATGCTCACCAGCCCTGGCTGCTTCGATGGCAGCGTTCAGTGCCAGCAGGTTGGTTTGGTCGGCAATGCCCTGAATTTCGCTCATGACAGCGCCAATTCGTTGTGCTTCTACGGCCAGCGCATCGGCAGTGCTGGCTGCACCATCCACTTCTTTAGCCAGTTGTTGCACCGTACTGGTGGTCAGTTGCATCGCTTGTTGTGCCAGCTGACAAATCTGGTGG
>JAYRUI010000192.1:0-6014 GCA_041919175.1 Rheinheimera sp.
CACAGCCTGGGGCTGTGTTGACGCAGCGAAGGTGGCGACAGGCACTGTTGCCGGCGATAACTCAGCTAAAAATGGCAAGATCTGCGGTTGGTTGCACGCCACTAACAGCGCTGCAGCTGCGCTGACTCCGGCGCCCAGCTGAATATTCAGCTGCGGCAACTGCTCTCTTAACTTTAATAACAAAGGTGCCAAACCCTGATAAAACTCAAGCATAGGGTCAACCCTGAGCCACAAGGCGGCCGGTGGATCCAGCGCTATATCAGCACAATGTAAATACAACAAAGCCGCTATTTGTTGTAACTGATGTTGCTCCAGCTCACTCTGATAGGGCAACAGCTGTACTTGCGGGTTTAACGCACAAGCCATAGGGATGGTATGGCCAGGTAAAATGCCAGAAAATCTGGCCGCCAGGTTGAGTTGCTTCACCTGTAATTTCTGGTTGTCGATCAGGCAGATAGCTTGTGGTGTTTCAGCCTGAGCCTGAGCCTGAACCTCAGCTGCGGTGTGCTTGGTCGTTTTTTTCTTTATGGGTTTTGTTGTTGCCCCTGTTGTCCTCGCCGCCGTCATTGTTGCTGCTGCAGGCGCTGCAACATGCGTCTGATACAACAAATCAAGTTGCAGCGACTCAAAACGCAGATATAACCAAAGCGCAGGCATCTTCCCTCCTCAGGCTGTCTGGCTGAAAAGCTCTGCCATGGCCTGATGGCTGGTTTGATGGCTGGTTTGATGACTGGCCTGATGGTTGTTTTGCTGAGCGGAACCCGCTGTATAAGATTGGGGCGGGATATCAGCCACTTTGTGTGTATCGCTTTGGCTGAATTGTTCTTCAGGTAAACATAACTTTGGATGATGTTGTTGCCAGTTTAATGTGATCTGCGCGCGCGGATTACCACCTCTTCGTTTAAGAATATGAATGTTTAAGCCCTGAAGGGCAGGTTTCAGCTGCATACTGAGTGCAACGGGCAGTGCCAGTTGTTGTTGGAGCCCACGTAACAAAATATGGCTGGCCTGACCTTGTTCTGCACAGAGTTGCAGCCTTTTTAACTGAGCAACTGAGAGTTGGGATTGCCATTGCAGCACTATGCTGCAACAGCCACTTTTTAAGCTGACTTCTGCAGCCCAGAATGCTTCTTTACTATTTTTGGGCTCCAGCACCAGAACCTGACTAAGTTGTATGCCTGCCTGTGCCAGCATCTGACTGCTGAGCAGGGCAGGTGGGTTGATAAATATCAATAATTTGCCTGACTCTTGCAGGTGCAGCAGCAACGGCAATAACAAACGTAATTCGCCGATACCGGTCAGGCTTTGCAGATCTATCACTGTATGTACAGGCCAGCCGCCTGCCAGAGCCGCATCTAATGCAGTAAACCCAGTGCTGATTGCTGCGGCCAAAGGCTGGGTTTCATTAAGGCGCCATACTTTTCCGCTTTGGGTCAGCATGAATAAATCAGACATATGCGCACCTAAAAATAACTGTATATAAACACAGTATACTTGACTTTTTTCAGAGTGCAATTTGCATTTTTAGCTTTGAGCAGTGCCAGCTTGTAACAATTTATTGGTCTGAACCGGCAAAAGATGCGCTGCATTTTCGGAGGATCAACAACTTAGAGCAACAGCTGTCATTCGTCCCTGCTCTGTTGTTACATCACGGATCTGCCTGGTAACAACCATTTTCAGTAAACAGACAACTATTAGCAGGAGTTCTGGTGTTGTGATTGGCGCCAACTGTTGTCAGGCCCGGAAGTACCGGCTCAGAGGAGACCGTACTGGTGCGGTCAGTCAAGGAATGTCACTTGTGCGGTTCATAATGGAATGAACAAGGAGATTTATGATGCGTATATTCAAAGCATTGTTGTTTAGTTTAACTATGGTAGGTGCCTCTTTTGCTAGTCAGGCGGCGGTTTATGTTGCGGCAGATGCAAGTCGGGAAACTCAGTTGTGTGTCAGTGCCGCTATGGATCCCGCCATCCGTTTTGTGATCAAAATGCAGGAAAGTGGTCTGTCACGTAAAGTAATAGCCACTCGTATTACCTGTAATGGCACCAATATTACCGCTTTTGCCAAAGAGGCCGGTAATATGAAAAATTATCAGCGATTGAGCCGTTATCATCGTGGTTTTGTAGAAATAAGCGACATCGCCAAGGCCAATGTGGTGAGACCCACTGATGCAGTGATTCAGATCAGTGGCGGTAGTATTGCCAGGTAAAGAAGTATTGTCAGGTACAGAAGTATCGCCTGATAAATGGCCTGCCAGTTTTGTCAGATCAGTTGTTGTATCAACAGCCCGGATATATCGCCGGGCTGTTTTTTTCGCTTAAAACAGCTGGTATTGCCACAATAGGTATCCTGGTTTCGCAAAGCAGCAATGCCCTGTGATCGATACCCGGGCAGAGCACGTATCTTCGGGTTATAGCTGTTACGTAACTTTATCAGGCGGCAGCTGCTTGTGATAAATGGTGTTACGTAACTCTTGTTAAGTTACTTATATCTATAGCTTTTAATCACTAGTTTTTAACTACGGACAACTCAGTTTTGGCAACAATAAACATGATCCCTTTAGGTCGGCATCGCGGTATTATTTTTGATTTGGATGGCACTCTGGTGGACTCTAAACTGGATTTCAGTTTGTTGTGCCAGCAACTTGGCTGGCCTGCAGGCACAGCTATTCTTGAACATCTGGCGACTTTACCTGCAGCCGAACAACAAAAGGCTTTAGTTGTCATAGAGCAGTTTGAACTGGCAGGTGCCGCTGCTGCCCACTGGATGCCTGGTGCTGCTCAGTTGCTGCAGCTGTTAAAAGCACAGCAGATCCCAACGGCAATTTTGACCCGCAATACCCGTCAGGCAACTTTGCTTTGTGCCCGCAATCTTGGCATTGAAGTGGATGTGATTCTGACGCGCGACGATGCACCGGCCAAACCTGATCCAACAGGTTTGTTGCAAATTGCCGGCTTGTGGCAACAGCAATGCACTGACTTGTTGTTTGTGGGGGATTATTTGTTTGATTTACAAACAGCGGCCAACGCCGGTATGCCTTCTTGTTTATACCGTGGTAGTGACAATGCTCACTTTGCCGCCCATGCAGACTTTGTGATTGACCATTTTGTTGAACTGCATCAGCTTTATGCACAATAACTTGAGTGCAAAAAGCAGGAAAACAGACATTCCCTGCTGACATTGCTAAACTACAACACAATTTGATCACGCCATGCCAGATGGCAATATTTTGGTGTAAAGGTGCAGGGTGTCAGTCGCAAAAATCAGTCCAGCTCAGCTTAAAATTGGTTTTTATATTCAGCTTCCGGTGAACTGGATGAAACATCCATTCATCAGCAACAAATTTAAAATCGAAAATTATCAGCAGATAGCCATTATTCAGGGGCTTGAGCTCGATTTTGTGTATTTTTTCCCAGATAAAAGCAGTGTGGACTTGTCGGCAGAAGCCCAGCCGGAGGCTGTGGATTTAACGGTTCAGGCCAGCGCCTTAAAAGCTGAGCTGGAGCGGGAAAAAAACAACCGGATAGAGCAGGCGAAGGACCAGCGCCGGCAACTGCAGAAAACCGAAAAAGCCTTTGAACAATCCATGGTGCAGGTGCGCAATGTGATGGCAAAAATTGGCAGCAGACCCTTGCAAGCCATTGAAGAAGCATCACAGCTGGTGAGTAATATTGCCGACACTATTATCAACGCGGATGCTTTGGTGCTGCATTTAATTTCCCAGGCAGGGAAAGAGCAGGAAACTGTGTATTATCACGTGCTGAACGTGTCTGTATTGTCGATGATGCTGGCAAAAAACCTTGGGATCAGTGAAGAAAAAATTAAAATGGTTGGCCTTGGTGCTTTGTTTCATGACATTGGCAAACTGAAAATTCCAAGCCAGATTTTACGTAAAACCGAAGCTTTAACTGCCCCTGAAGCCAATTTATTAAAACTACATACCAAATACGGGGTTGAGCTGTTAAAACTCACCCAAACCTTCCCGGAAGACGCTCTAACTATTGTATTGCAACATCATGAGTTTTTAGACGGCTCCGGTTATCCGGCAGGTTTAAAAGAAGCGGAGATTGATGAGCTGGCGAAAATTGTGGCTGTCGTCAATGAGTTTGATAATTTGTGTCACCCGGTTGACCCAAGCAAAGCCCGCTCGCCGCACCATGCAATGTCTTATTTGTTTAAAGCAATGAAAGGCAAACTGGCCACCGCCCATATGGCAACCATGATCAAAATGATGGGGGTTTATCCGCCAGGGACTGTGGTCTTGCTCAGCGACCAAAGGGTGGCGTTGGTGATGTCGGTCAATAGCGATAAGTTATTGTATCCAAACGTGATGGTGTACGAACCACAAATTCCGCGGCTGGAAGCCCCGGTTATTGCACTGGAAGAGGGCAAACTGAGCATTGAAAAAGTGTTAAAACCCTCAGCATTGCCGCCACAGGTCTATGAGTATCTTAATCCAAGAGCCCAGGTCAGTTATTACGTTCAGGGCGAACAAGCGAAAAAATAACATCACCCAATGCGAGGTTTTCGTGTTAAAAGCCAATTTGTTGTTATTGCTGGCGGCCGCTATCTGGGGTTTTGGTTTTGTCGCGCAGCGTCTTGGCATGGAGCATCTGGAGCCTTATGCCTTCAACGGTATCCGCTTTGCCATTGGTGCCCTGAGTTTATTACCGCTGGTGTGGTGGTATTCAAAACGGCAACTGTTAAAAGGGCAGGATATCAAAACCTTATGCCAGGCCGGTTTGCCTGTTGGGGTTTTGCTGTTTATCGGCGCTTCACTGCAACAGGTGGGTCTGCTCTATACCACAGCTTCCAAAGCCGGATTTATCACAGGTTTATATATAGTACTGGTGCCTGTGCTTGGGATTTTTCTGCGCCATAAAACCAGTCTGAATATCTGGATTGGTTGTGCTGTTGCATTGCTCGGATTGTACTTTTTAAGTGTGACGGATGATTTTTCGCTGAATCCGGGTGACAGCTTAATGCTGATTGGTGCGTTTTTCTGGGCGGCTCATTTGCTGGCGATTGATTTTTATCTGAAAAAAATCACCGCTGTTTTATTGGCCATGGTGCAGTTTGTGATTTGCGCAGTGTTAAGTCTGTTGGTGTCTTTGGTGCTGGAAAATCCAACGCTGGCGCAGGCTCTGGCAGCATGGCAAAGTTTGTTTTATGCCGGTGTTATTTCTGTGGGCCTGGCTTATACCTTGCAAATTGTCGGGCAAAAACAGGCGCATCCGGCGCATGCCGCCATTATTCTCAGTTTAGAAACAGTGTTTGCCGCTTTGGGTGGGGTTTGGTTGTTGTCTGAAGTGCTGGATCAACGGGCGCTGTTTGGCTGTGGCCTGATGTTATTTGGTATGCTGATTTCACAACTGCAGCTGCGCTGGTTATGGAAAACCTGGCAGGAAGGTTCAGTGAAACGCCTTGAATAACGCCGCCTTGCTTAACACAGCCTTGCATAAAACAAGTTTGTATCACACAGCATTTAGCAACAAAAAAACCAACAGCCGGCCAGATTTAATATTGAAGATTAAACAACAACTCAGCCAGATCGGGTTGCCAGCGGTAGTTTTGTGCAACACGTTGGCCGTGAAACACCACACCTTCTTCCAGCAACAAACTACGTTGCAGCAACGCATCTTCAGTGCCTTGCGTAAAAGCCAAAGTTAAATTACTACGCAGCACCCTGTGCCATGGCAAAGGCGTTGGGCTTAAACCCAAAGCTTTGCCTACCAGTCGCGCTCTGCCCGGCAAACCTGCCAAATCGGCTATCTGACCATAACTCGCCACTTTGCCAGGTGGAATAGCCAACACGGTTTGCCATATTTGCCGGTAATAAGCAGACGACATCTGAAACCTCATGCCTTACAATAACTGCCCTTAGCATGCCAGAAGCCTGAATAAAGATGAAGTTGATTGAAAAGCCTGAACCACCGGCCAGTAATGAATGTTGTGGCAGCGGCAGTTGTTGCCCTTGTGTCTGGGATTATTACCGTGAACAGCTTGCCATCTGG
>JAYRUI010000193.1:0-6001 GCA_041919175.1 Rheinheimera sp.
CTCCACCGGCCTACAGCCAACAAATTCCGGACCAGGCATTGCTTGCCGAACTTGAACAGCGACTGCTGGAGCCGCCGTTGTGTTTACCCGAATGCAGCAGCCTGAACAGCCTGAAAGTGCAAAATAACCAGCCCAATCAGCTGCAATTGAGTATCCAGCTTGACAGCATGGTCAATCATGCCTGGTTATTGCCGGTGAGTGCCGACAAAATTCTGGCCGTGAAACTCAACCAACAGGATGCCGCTATTTTCCGAAGCGGTCAGCAAAGTTATCTGCTGCTGCCACCAGGCCGGCATCAGCTGGAACTTTGGTTACTTGCCAGTGAGCCGCAACTGGTGCTCAGTTTCAGCACCGCCTGGCACCAGCTCAGCACCAGCCTCAACGGCTGGCGTGTGCTGCCGGATAACAGCGATCCCAACGATTTAACCAGCCTGCAGCAAGCGCAAAAGCAATTGCGGCTGGAGCAAATTGCCAGCGCGGATACCGCAAAAATCACAACCTCACTGGCAGAGCAACAAAATAATCTGCCTGCTTTTGCGGTGCTGGAACGCCGACTGACGCTGGGGCTGGAATGGCAACTCAATTCAACCTTACGCCGTACCGGTCAGTCACAACAAGCCTTGCAACTGACAGTGCCGCTGCTGGACGGCGAAACACCGCTGAGCCCTCTGCCCGTGGTCGACGGTGCGATACAGCTGCAACTTAATGCCAATCAGCAGAGCTTCAGCTGGCACTCAAGGTTGAAACAAAACAGCAAGCTGCAACTGCAAAGCGCAGCCCTTGCCAGCAGCGCGACGCCTGCAAAAACCACCACCCAACAGCAGGCCACAGCGCAATACCATGAAATATGGCAACTGGTGGCATCACCGCAGTGGCATATCAAAACGCAGGGGCTGGTTGCGGTTGCACAAAACGACAGCCCGCTGCCTTCGTTATGGCGGCCCTGGCCGGGTGAAAGCCTGAGTCTGGACATTTCGCAACCTCAGGCTGTTGCAGGAGAAATGCTGACGCTGGATCAGCTGGCGCTGCGGCAACAACAAGGCAACCGCAGCAGTGATGTCGAGCTGAAACTGCAGCTGAATGCCAGCCAGGCGCAAAGTTTTGTCTTACCCCTGCCAGCTGGTGCAAGTTTACAAAGCGTGGCACTGGATGGCATGACCATGCCCTCCACCGTAACTGAACAACAACTCAAAGTGCAGCTCAAACCAGGCCAGCAACAACTCACTATCAACTGGCAGGAAAACGCCGCACAAAGCCTGCTGGTGAAAAGCAGCGCCCTGACCTTGCCCTTAGCCGCTGCCAATATTTATCTGGAGATGGCCCTGGCACAAGACCGCTGGATTTTAGCTGTCGGCGGCCCGGCCATTGGTCCGGCATTGTTATTCTGGGGCATGTTGTTGGTGCTGTTATTGTTGGCGCTATTGCTGCCTAAACTGATCCAAAGTCCGCTGAAACGCCGGCACTGGTTACTGCTTTTTGCCGGTATTTGTACCGTCAGTTTTTATATTCCGATACTCATCACCCTCTGGCTGCTGGCCATCAGCCGCCGTGGTCAAATCACCCAAGCGTTACAGGGCAGTCAGGGCCGCCTGAAGCAACTGGGCTTGTTACTGCTTAGCCTCAGCGCTTTGCTGGCGTTATTCAGTGCCATTCCTTATGGCTTGTTGTCGGCGCCTGATATGCAATTGGTGGGCAATGGCTCTTATCAGCAGCAACTGTATTGGTATCAGGATTTTAGCCAGCCTGAATTGCCACAGGCCTGGGTATTGTCCTTGCCGCTCTGGTGTTATCAGCTGGCGATGTTGTTATGGTCGTTGTGGTTGGCAACAGCCCTCACCCGCTGGTTACCCTGGGTGTGGCAGCAGCTGAGTTATCTGGGGTTCTGGCCCGAGTCAAAGGCCGCATCAGCCAAAGCTGCGGGTAGCGCTGACACCGAAAAAGCGCAGCACAACCCACAAAACAACAACGGCGAATTGCCGCCGCTTTAACAAAGGATACACAACAGTAAAACCACCTCTTATGGAGGTGGTCATCAATAGATGATAAAAATGGACAATAAAAAAATGGCCGCTTTTGCGGCCATTTTTTTCGGTTGCCGCTTGCACGGCTCCCCTTAAGACAATTCAGACTGTCAAAACAACAGATTAACTCAGCGCTTTTACCACAGCATCGTAACCTGGTTCATCTGCAGTTTCTGCCACTTGTTCGGTATAAAGCACTTTGCCTGCTTCATCAATCACCACCACAGCGCGGGACAACAAACCAGTTAAAGGGCCGTTGGCAAAAGCCACACCATAGTCGTTGCCAAAGCTGCTGCGGAAGCTGCTGCCGTTTTGCACATTCTCTAAACCTTCAGCGCCACAAAAACGCGCTTGGGCGAAAGGTAAATCAGCAGAAACGTTCAGCACTACTGTGTTTTGCAGGCTACTGACCACTTGATTAAAAGTACGCACTGACGTAGCGCAGGTTGGGGTATCCACACTTGGGAAAATATTTAAAACAACCCGTTTACCGGCCAAATCAGCCAGTTTGACATCGGCAAGGCCAGCACCTGTTAACGTGAAATCCGGTGCTTTGCTACCCACTGCCGGTAAATTGCCTACGGTTTGAAACGGGTTGCCTTTTAAGGTTACTGTTGCCATCTGTGTGCTCCTAAAGCCAGGTGATTGCCATATCTGTTATGGCGCTGATTGAGATTAAGTACTGCGCTATTGATTAAAAATGCTGTCTTAAAAATACTGTGTTAAAAACATTGTCTTATAAATGTCGTATACAAATACCGCATCTAAAGATATAAACTGATGTTGTGCCAAAGAGATAAAGCCGGCACAAGGCGTTTTCAACCCCTATGGCACTAATAATTATTACCAAAACCTTTTTTCGGCCTGCCGGGTTTTTGCTGCCTCGTCACCGCAAGCGGCAGGCTCAGCGCAGCAAATGGCACCTGTACCTGCTTTGCCGCTACTTCAGCATCCTGCCAGGGGTGCCAGAGTTTCAGCTGATAAGCACCATCAGGCACCTCATTAAAACGGGCAATGCCATCTTCACCTGACACCGCCAGATACGCACTTTCGCCAACATAAATATAGGCTTGCATATAGTCATGAATATTACAGCCAAGGGCGACAATGCCTACTTTATCAAAGAGCAATGGCGCTTCTGGTTTACCGGCATATAACTTCAGTTCAAAATTTTTCGCCGGTGAAAACGAATACACATGATGGCGGGTTTTATCCTGATTTGGAAAATCGACTTTGCTGCCCACCTGCACCGCCGATACAAAGGGCCGGAAGGTTAAATCCTGCTGCGCCACTTCGGCAACACCCTCGCTTTTCGCGCTGCTTTGTGGGTTATACAACTCAACCACGGCATCGGCCAATGGTTTGCCTTGTTGATCGGTCACCAGCACCTGCACTGGCGCAGCCTCGGCGTCCGGGCTTACAACAAGCGCAGCCAGTGAAAAAAATAACGTGCTAAAAGTAGTGGCACAGCACAATACAACAGATTTTTGTAACATCAACCAGACTCCTGCAAAGGCCCATTTTGGCCGAAAAACCAGTATAACGCCCTTTGTTGCAACTGTCCGAGCCATTGCATTAGCTGCTATCATTGCTGCACCAGAGGACCTATTAGAGTCATTTATGTCTTTTATTTCACATTGTTACCGGCCCTTACCTCTTTGGCTAACCCTTATGCTGCCATTTGCCAGTCTTAGCGCTGAAGTCACACCTGGCGTGAGCATCAAAGCCAAAGGTGACGTCAGTTTGGTGAAAGTAAAAAAACAAATACCGGGTTTACGTCCCTGGTGGGAAGGCGGTACAGGTCAGCTGGCCGAAGACCACAACGGCTTGCAGTTTGGCCCACAATTGCTGGCTTTGGGGCTGGAGGCCGCAGACCATATTTCTGCCACTGTGCACGCGCAGTGGCACCACAAACCTTCCAGCGAATTTGGTATCACCGAAGCCTGGCTCAGTTATCAACCTTTGCCGCTGTCCGGTTACCGGTTCTCCACCCGGGCGGGTTGGTTTTATCCGGCCATGTCGCTGGAGAATACCGACACCGCCTGGAGTTCCCCCTACAGCAGCAGCTTTTCTGCAATAAACAGCTGGCTGGCCGAAGAACTTCGCGCCCGCGGCGTTGAATTGAACCTCAGCCGTCCTGGCCGTTTTTTTCAATCTGAGCATAGTTATCAGTGGGTGGCCGGTGTATTTCAGGGCAATGATCCGCTGGGTTCTATCCTCAGCTGGCGTGGTTTTGCCATCCATCCTTATCAAAGCAATATTGGCGAAAGGGTGCGTTTTTCCAATTACCCCAGCATCCGCAGCGGCGATCTAGCGGCGCAGCCAGATTGGGTGCAGCCGACCCGCGAGCTGGACCATCGTGTTGGTTATTACACCGGTGTACATTGGTTGTATCAACAGAACACTGAGCTGCGCCTGTATCATTATGATAATAACGGCGACCCGCTGGTGCTGCGCCATGGCCAATATGCCTGGGACACCCGCTTTCAAAGTGTGGCTTTGCAACATCAGCTGCACGAGCAACTGCGTCTGGTAGGGCAATATCTGAATGGCAGCACTGAAATGGGCCCTAAAGCCGTTGTGGTCGATTATCAGAGCTGGTTTTTACTGTTAAACCTGCAACTGGACAGCACGCAGTGGACGCTCAGATACGATCATTTTGTGCAGCAGGATAAAGATCAGTTCCCCGGTGATGACAACAACGGCAAGGGTCATGGCTGGACGCTGGCCTGGCAATATCCGCTGAGCACCACCTTTGCCGTTTCGCTCGAACTCAACCAATTGCACAGCAGCCAGGCAAGCAGAGCCCAGTGGCCGGATTGGCCCGTGGCCCAAAACTTCCGGCAACTGCAATTGTTATTAAACTGGCGTTATGACTGACGTTGCGGGCGGCACAGCTTCAGTCACAAAGCCTTATGACATTAACTTAAGACAACGCCAGCCAGACTCCCACCAGCAACATCAGGCTGCCGGCAATACGGTTGAGCAGCCGCACATTTTCTTCTTTGGAAAAAATCAGCCGCAGCGCTTTGCCGCTACTGGCATATAACAATAAGCAGGCAAATTCCAGCAGCAGAATAATGGCCAAAAGCACCACCAGCTGAGGCCAGAATGGCAATTTAGCGTCGATAAAAGGCGGCAACAACGCCATATGAAAAGCCCAGCCTTTTGGGTTGGACACAGCGGTAAAAAGCCCTTGCCAGAACAGCTGACGCCTGGACACCTGCACCACAGCGCCAGGCTCCGGGATCGCCAGTTTGCCTTTGGATTGCCACATTTGCAGGCCCACATAACAAAGATAAAGCCCGCCCAGCCATTTAAATACCGTTAATAACGCCGGCATACCCAGCAAAATAGCCGCAACCCCAAGCACTGCGCTGGTGGCAACTATCACCACACCCAGCATTTCACCCCACATCATCCACAAGGTGCGGCGCACGCCCAGGCTAATGCCTAACGTCATCGCCAGCGTCATACAAAGCCCCGGCGTAATAGACACGAATAAAAAAGTTGGAATAAATACCGACAATAACGCCAGATTAATCATGCGCACCACCACGGCTCTGCTGCGGCTCACCCTGAAGCGCAAGCGCTGAGTGCCCTTCTGCCAGCTTTGGTTTTGGCGCGCCAAACAGCGCCTGTAACTTTGTCTTCAGCCCGACGCCTTGTATAAAGTCGGCCCAAATACGCCGCCACTCGTAAAAAGTGATGGTCCAGGGGTTCACCGATTCAAAATCGTCGGTAATGCCGTACTCACAAGGAATGTCATCGTGCTCCGGCTCAAAGGTGCCAAAGAGCCGGTCCCACACCACCAGCACACCGGCAAAATTTTTGTCGATATACACAGAGTTGCAGGCGTGATGCACACGATGCCAGCTCGGGGTATTCAGCACTAACCCCAACCAACCCCAGTGTTTGCCCCAGCGGGTATGGACAAAAAACTGAAACGCCAGATTAATAGCCACCACCGCCAGCACCAG
>JAYRUI010000194.1:0-5982 GCA_041919175.1 Rheinheimera sp.
TCGAAGTTAAAAGGCGGATTGGCAAAAGGGTGCTTTTTAAATAGATAAAACTTATAGAAATTAGTCACCACCCTCATGTAATTACTTGCGGTTGTGCTTGCAATCAAACCAGCGTTAAAAGCCTCACGTAGATGTTTTTTAAAGGCATATGTTGGTCTTTGTCTAAGAATTACTGGCATATGATCCCATTCGCACTGAATGTCATCTAAGAAGGTAAAAAAATGCAAGAGCGCTTGAGCCTGGGTATTTACCCTTTTTTTGAATAGGTTGGTTTTGAGATAAATTAGCCAATTATTTGCAACCTTGATAGCCGTACCATCAATGCGATAGAGCAATGGCATTCGACCAAAGGCATTTGGCTCTGTTGGTAATATAGCTTGATACCTATCTTGACCCTTACGTATGGAAGTTGTTGTTAGGTGAAAATTAGGCACTTCCCAAATGATGATTTGCATAGCTAGTTCCTGCTTCTGATTTCATAATTTCATAGAAAAATTATTGTAATAATAGAATTTCAGAACTTAATAGTAATAGTACGCGGTCCGGGTCACCGGCATGTACCAGCGCGTCGGCCTGCTTAATTAACTTTTTCAGCACCGAAAGTTGTTTGGCGCTGCTGGCGCGGGCTTTGAGTTGCCATACTTCGGGCACTATCGGCAAATGGTCAAACTGCCATTTTTTAAAGGCAGGGTTATACACTTCAGGCTCTGCTTGTTCGAGCAAATGGCCAATACACCAGCTCACTACATCACCGTTGCCAAGTTCAATAAAACCGTCGCCATTTTTATGGGGTTTGGGCAACACTGCGGCAATGGCACGGCCAAGGCTGGGTTTTTCAGCGATATATAAAATCATCGGTAAGGTTATGGCTGTATAAAATTACAGTTAATTTATCCTGTTTATATGCAAAAGGCAAAAAACGGCGGTTATTCATGGTGTTGTTTAAGGTGTTCGTGAAAACACCGGGCAAAACATCGGGCTTGGTTGCGACTAAAGTCTATGCACCCTAAGTCTAAGTTCGTTTGTTGTTAATTTTCGCTACATTAGAAGCACCAACACAGCGCATTGAAGGCCAGCATGATGACAACATATTCCACTTATCGGCAGCAATACCTGCAGGCATCAACAGCGCCCGAAGCGTTTTGGGCAGAGCAGGCAGCAAAGATTGCCTGGTACAAAAAGCCAGGCCAAATTTTAACGCGCCAGGATGCTGACCATTTTCAGTGGTTTGCAGACGGGGAGCTTAATAGCTGTTATCTGGCGCTGGACGTGCATGTTGAGCAGGGGCGTGGCGCCCAAACCGCCTTAATTTACGACTCTGCCGTTACAGGTAAAAAACAACGTTTTAGTTATGAGCAGCTATTGCATGAAGTGGCGCTTTTTGCCGGTGTGCTTAAAGCCAATGGGGTTGGCAAAGGCGATCGTGTGGTGCTGTATATGCCGATGATCCCCCAGGCTGTAATAGCCATGCTGGCGGTGGCGCGGCTTGGCGCAGTGCACTCTGTGGTATTTGGTGGTTTTTCTGCCCACGAGCTGGCGCTTCGCATCGACGACGCTTGCCCGAAGCTGATTGTCAGTGCCTCCTGTGGTATTGAAATAAACAGGGTGATTGACTATAAACCGCTGCTGGACGACGCTTTGGAAAAGGCCAGTCACAAGGTGCCTTGTTGTGTGGTTTATCAGCGTGAAGAACTGATAGCTGATATGCAGCCGGGGCGGGACCTGGACTGGCAACAACAGCTTGCCGGCGCAACCAGGGCCGAATGTGTGCCTGTGCTCGCTACCGATCCTTTGTATATTTTGTATACCTCAGGCACCACAGGGAAACCCAAAGGTGTGGTGCGCGACAATGGCGGCCACGCGGTGGCGCTCAACTACAGCATGCGGGCGATTTATAACTGTGAGCCTGGTGATGTGTTTTTTGCCGCTTCTGATGTGGGTTGGGTGGTGGGCCATTCGTATATTGTCTATGCGCCCTTGTTTGCCGGTTGCACCACGGTGCTTTATGAAGGTAAACCCGTGTTTACGCCGGATGCCGGCGCGTTCTGGCGTATTTGCGCTGAATACCGGGTTAAAGTTCTGTTTGCAGCACCCACGGCTTTTCGCGCTATCCGCAAAGAAGATCCCGATGCTTTGTTGCAACAATATGATTTATCGGCACTTCAATACATTTTTATGGCTGGCGAGCGGCTTGACCCTGCCACTTTTCATTGGGTACAGGACAAAATTGGCAAGCCGGTGATTGACCATTGGTGGCAAACCGAAACCGGCTGGGCGATTAGCGCCAATCCGGCTGGTGTGGAGCTGCTACCCGCCAAAGCCGGCTCTGCCACAGTGCCGGTACCGGGTTTTGTGCTGGATATTCTTGATGACAGCGGCGTGCCTGTTGCGGTCAACCAGCAAGGCTATATCGCGCTGAAACTGCCGCTGCCGCCGGGATGTTTAACCAGCATCTGGGGCAATGACGAGCGCTTTGTTGACGGTTACCTGCGCACCTTTGACGGTTATTACGCCAGTGGAGACGGCGGTTATCTGGATGAAGACGGGTATTTATTTGTGATGGGGCGCACCGATGACGTGATAAACGTGGCAGGGCATAGGTTATCTACCGGTGAAATGGAGCAGATAGTGGCGGCCCATCCTGCTGTTGCCGAATGTTGTGTGATTGGTATTTATGAAGCCATTAAAGGCCAGCAACCGCTGGCGCTGGTACTGCTGAAAAATGGTGTGACAATCAGCGAAAGCGAGCTGGAGCAGCAGCTGATAGCCTTAGTGCGTCAGGAAATCGGTGCTGTGGCTTGTTTTAAAAAAGCTTTGGTGGTCAATCGGTTACCTAAAACCCGCTCGGGGAAGATTTTGCGCAAGTTATTGCGGCAAATTGCGGCCGGCCAGTCGTACACTGTGCCTTCGACTATTGACGATCCGGCCTGTTTAACTGAAATTGCCACTGTGATGGCACAAAAAGAATTGATAGGGGCGGCATAACGTATTCAATCACAAGCAATTGGAACCAGCCCGATTTCATCGTGACAATGTTTTGTTTAATAGCGTGTTTAAGGAGGAAAAAACCATGGCAGAGCAAACGGAAAGTCCGCAGTTTTCAGTCCTGTTGACCTTGCAGGAGGGCTATAAATTTCTGGTTGATTTTGGTGATATGGGACAACTCTTTTCTGACGAGCCAGAACCGCTTGGCCTGGGGGAAGGGCCAAATCCGGCGCGGTTATTGGCAGCCAGTGTCGCTAATTGTCTGGCGGCCAGCCTGGTGTTTGCCATCCGCAAATTTAAAGAAGATCCGGGCACTGTGTCGGCAACGGTCAAAGGTGCGCTGGAGCGGCAGGAAGGGCGTTGGCGTATTGGCAAACTTGATGTGGTGTTAAAGCTTGGCAATAGCAGTGACAGCATGCCGCATCTGGAACGTGCTTTGGCGCAGTTTGAAAACTTCTGTGTGGTGACTCAGAGTGTGCGTCAAGGCATCGCAGTGGATGTGCAGGTGCAGGACGCACAGGGCAATGCTTTGTAAAGCGTCGGCAACAGCAGCAAAAACGAATATCAAACAAGAGCCGGCAATGTTGTCCTGCTGGTTTGCAGCACGCGGTTTCAGGCACAGATGTGGCTGAAACCGAAAGGCAGCCATCTTATCTCCTGCATTTTTAACGCTGCCATGTCAGTCTAATCAATAAAACCGATTGAATTCTTTGATAAAAGTTAATTTAGAAAATTGCAATTAGGGTCTACCTTTAATGGCAACTGCAATGCCTGCATTTTTAAATGCTCAACCAAAGGATAAAAACCATGGAAAACAATCAATCAGCCAAAGGCAAATGCCCGGTGATGCACGGCGCCAATAGTAATGCCGCCAGTGCCAGTATGAACTGGTGGCCCAAAGCACTGAACCTCGACATTCTGCATCAGCATGACCGCAAAACCAATCCGATGGATCCCGACTTTAACTACAAACAGGCTTTTTTATCACTCGATTTAAACGCGGTGAAAAACGATTTAAAAGCGCTGATGACGCAGAGTCAGGACTGGTGGCCAGCGGATTGGGGTCATTATGGTGGTTTGATGATCCGGATGGCGTGGCACAGCGCCGGAACTTACCGTATTGCCGATGGCCGCGGTGGCGCCGGCACCGGCAACCAGCGTTTTGCGCCGCTGAACAGCTGGCCGGACAACGGCAACCTCGACAAAGCCCGTCGTTTGTTATGGCCCATTAAACAGAAATACGGCAACAAATTATCCTGGGCCGATTTAATGATTTTGGCCGGTAATATGGCTTATGAATCAATGGGCTTAAAAACCTTTGGTTTTGCCGGTGGTCGTGAAGATATCTGGCATCCGGAAAAAGATATTTACTGGGGCTCTGAGCGTGAATGGCTGGCGCCTTCCGGCGGTGAACATAGCCGTTACAGTGGCGAACGTGAATTGGATAATCCACTGGCCGCTGTGATGATGGGGCTGATTTATGTTAATCCGGAAGGGGTAGATGGCAAACCGGACCCACTGAAAACCGCCAGAGATATGCGGGAAACTTTTGCCCGGATGGCGATGAATGACGAAGAAACAGTGGCGCTCACCGCCGGTGGCCACACTGTGGGTAAAGCGCATGGCAATGGCAATGCGGCCAATTTAGGGCCAGCACCTGAAGGCGCCGACATTCATGAACAGGGTTTTGGCTGGATGAACCATCAAAGTCGTGGCATAGGCCGCGACACTGTCACCAGTGGTATTGAAGGTGCCTGGACCACTGAGCCAACCAAATGGGACAACGGGTATTTTTATTTGCTGCTTAACTACGACTGGCAACTGACCAAAAGCCCGGCCGGCGCCTGGCAATATGAGCCGGTGAATATTAAAGAGCAGGACAAGCCGGTAGACGTCGAAGATGCGTCCATTCGCGTGATGCCGATGATGACAGATGCTGATATGGCGCTGAAAATAGACCCTGACTACCGCAAAATTTCTGAGAAATTTTATGCCGATCCGGCGTATTTTTCCGATGTATTTGCCCGCGCCTGGTTTAAGTTAACGCACCGCGATTTAGGGCCAAAAAGCCGGTATTTAGGCGCGGATGTGCCAGCAGAAGATTTGATCTGGCAAGATCCGGTACCTTCGGTAGATTATTGTTTAACAGATGCCGAAATTGCTGATTTAAAAGCCAAAGTTCTTGCAACTGGTTTTACAGTGGCAGAGCTGGTCGCCACAGCATGGGACAGCGCCAGAACCTTCCGCGGCTCTGATTATCGGGGTGGTGCCAATGGTGCCCGCATTCGGCTGGCACCACAGAAAGATTGGGCTGGTAACGAACCGGCGCGTCTTACTAAAGTGCTGAACAAACTGACAGAGCTGCAGGCTGGCCTTGCGAAAAAAATCAGTCTGGCTGACTTGATTGTACTGGGCGGCACTGCTGCGGTAGAGCAAGCGGCCAAAGCAGCCGGTGTGGCTGTGGTGGTGCCTTTTATGCCGGGCCGGGGTGATGCATCTCAAGACCAAACCGATGTGGAGTCTTTTGCCGTGCTCGAGCCATTGCACGATGCGTTTCGCAACTGGCAAAAGCAAGATTATGCCGTGATGCCGGAAGAGCTGATGCTGGACCGTGCACAGCTGATGGGCTTAACAGCCCATGAAATGACCGCTTTAGTGGGGGGCATGCGTGTGCTCGGCACTAACCACGGCGGCAGTAGCCATGGTGTGTTCACCCAGAATGTGGGTGTGCTGAGTAACGACTTTTTTGTCACCCTGACTGATATGGCTTACAGCTGGAAACCCACAGGCAAAAATTCTTACCAACTGGTGGAGCGTAAAACCGGCGCGGTAAAATGGACAGCCACCCGCGTTGATTTGGTTTTTGGTTCAAACTCTATTCTGCGCGCTTACGCCGAGGTGTATGCCCAGCACGATGGCAAACAAAAGTTTGTGCTGGACTTTGTCAAGGCATGGACCAAGGTAATGAATGCCGACAGGTTTGTGTAAGGTTCTGTT
>JAYRUI010000195.1:0-5982 GCA_041919175.1 Rheinheimera sp.
GGCTCTGTAGCGAGCTGGAGGCTGGATATGTAGCAAGCCAGCTGGAAGCTGCCATCGAAAACCTACTCCCCAGATTGGGACAAAACAGACACTACTGGAAAAATGATGCCCAGGTACAAAGCCTGTTTAACACCCTTAAAGCAGGCCAGGAAGCCTATGTGATAGCAGCGGGTCCGTCACTGGAGCAGCATTATCGTTATCTGCAGCAATGTAAAAACAAAAAAATCCCGCCCGTCATTATTTGTGTGGATACCGCGGTCAAAGCCTTACTTGCTCACCACATCATGCCCGATATAGTGGTCACTGTTGATTACCTGATAAAAAAACATCATTTACCCAATGAACTGCTAGCCAAAACCTGCAAGCTGGTGTACTTCCCAATGACACACGAAGAAGTACTTATGGATTTCCCCGGCCCCCGTTATGTGGCAATGAATCACACACAAATGTTCCAATCTATCCGGCACGAACTATCTGCAGCCAGACTCTATATGCATGGCAGCGTGATCCACCCAGCCACCGATTTGGCGGTAAAAATGGGCGCTACCGATGTGGTATTTTTTGGTGCCGACTTTGCTTTTAGCAATCAAAAAACCCATGCAAATTGGGAAGATGGCGAAATAGGTATTAGTTATCAGCAAGCAACCGACTGGACATTTAATGTTCATGGTGAAAAAGTGCCGACTTTGCCAAATCTGACAACCTATCGGATTGGTATAGAACGTTACATCCAGCAACATCCGGCTGTTACTTTTTACAACACCTCTAAAGCTGGTGCTGTGATTGCCGGGACTCAAGACTATCCGGAATCGCGTTTATGCTGAGTACCACTGAAGATTGCCGCCGTGTGGCTTTAGAGCTGGCTTTAGAATTTCGTCTGGGGAGAAACACCCAGGCAGCGCTGGAGATGGCTGAGATGGTGAATGCCTTAATTGCCATGTTCCCGACAACAAACCCATCATCGATGCAACAGCTCGGGAACATTCTCGGCCAGATTTTGCAATGTCAGGAACGCCGTGACTGGCTGGGCGTGGCGGATTACCTCGAGTATGAACTGCAGGAGCTACTGCAACCAGGCAATTCACAGGTACTTTTGCCTGATAAATAACATGACCTGGTCAGTCTGCGCAGAGCTGCAAACTGACTAATACCCGTCATGCCAAACTTAATAACGCTGACTTTTGTAGCTAATTTAACAGCGTTATGACGCCTTGTTATCGTCCGCACAGCCCTATTCACGGGTGCTTACAGATAAGTTTAAAGGAACAACATCTGATATTTTTCTGACAAAAACATCCTATACTCGCATGCTCCCGACGATTTTTCCTTTGGCTTCATATTGTTATTTTTTGCCACTACTTTCACTCAAAAAATGAACAAAAAAACTGTATAGACTCACAGTGCATTGAGCTACTTTTATTACTCATTTTTCACCAAAATGTCACAAGGAGCTGTGATGAAAACTTCAACCGCAATATTTATGGCAGGGCATGCTGGTTTGTTGGTGTTAGTGATGTTTTTTATCGCCAATTTACCCGCGATAGAGCAGTTTAGTGAGAAGCAATGCAGTCAAATGCAAAAGGAACTCGACGACAACAGAGATGAGCAGCGGCGGGGCTACAGCCTGAAAAATGGTGATAAGCTCAAAGCTACTGAACAGAGTCTGGCACAACAAATTTATCACCATTGTGTCAAGCCAATTGCCAACCCCACACCCGGAACAAAGAATCGTATTTTCCCGGTAAAACGACGGCCGTACGATTACTACAGTAATATTCCCAGAGAAATTCCAATGTCGGCGAAGCAGTTTTTTGTGTCTGCCGTTGAGGTCCGGGCACCTTACCAGGGCAGACAACTCGCAGCCTGGTTAGCTTTTTATCAGGAGCCAAAAGAGTGTTATGGCGTGCAGCAAACAGCCCTGATTGTCGATTGTGTTAACCGCAGGCAACAAGCGCAGCGTCGTTTTGAAAAACAATGGGTACAGCAACGCAGTCAGATCTTGTCCGACCTGCGATCGCAGTGATAAGCTCCGACCAGTTGCAATGAGGTTTAGTCGGAGAACCACCCTAAGATGGGCACAAATTTAAAACAAGCAAACCGTGAGCTTTGGTGGTTTGGCTGGCGTTACATTCCGCTGATTGGTTTTTGCTCTCCAAAAATCCGTTTTATCAGCGAAACTAGCCTCACAGTTAGCATTCCTCACGGTTGGCGCACCAAAAACCATTTAGGCAGTATTTATTTTGGAGCACTGGCCATCGGCGCCGATCTCGCTGGTGCTTTTTTAGTCTTTAGTAAAGCCAAAGAGCGGGGTGTCAACGCAAATTTTGCTTTTAAAGACGTGCAGGGTGAGTTTCTGAAACGTCCTGAGGCTGAAGTGTGGTTTACCAGCGATGATGGCGCTTTGATTGATCAGATGATTGATGAATCTCTTGCCAGCGGTCAGCGTATTAACAAAACAGTGACTGTCACTATTACTTGCCCATCAAAACATGCGGATGAAGTGATGGCTCGGTTTAAACTTACCTTATCTATTAAAGCAACTCCAAAGCGCTGATTTTTTTGTGAAAATATTGCTCTGCCACTTTTAGAGCGGAGCAACAACCCTGCAAAAAAGTGATTTGGTTTCATACCCTTTTGTCCTTTTCTATATTGTCCTGATGAGACACATCAGACTGATTGTTAACACTGCTCAACAAACGCAACAGCGTTAAAACAAAGTGACGCGATGCTGCAAACTTTTATCTTTGCCTCTAAAAGTTTGCAGCATCGCGTGCGCAGACGTAAAATTCAGCCTTTCTCTTTTAGCTTTGGTTTATTTATGCAGCATTTACCCGGCAACCTGTTTATTTTGTCCGCCCCAAGCGGCGCTGGAAAATCCAGTTTAATTCATGCGTTATTGGGCCAACATGCCGATATGCAATTAAGCGTTTCCCATACAACACGCCAGCCAAGGCCAGGTGAAACGGATGCTGTGCATTATCATTTCACTTCAGTGGATGAATTCAAAAAACTAATAGAACAAGGTGAATTTCTGGAATGGGCTGAGGTTTTTGGTAATTATTATGGCACTTCCCGCCGTGCTATCGAACAAGTGCTGGCGCAAGGCCGTGACGTATTTCTGGATATCGACTGGCAAGGTGCAAGGCAAATCAAACAACAAGTGCCATCGGTTCGCAGCATTTTTATTCTGCCGCCTAACGTGGCTGAACTGGAACGCCGGTTAAATCAGCGTGGTCAGGATTCACAAGACGTGATTCAAAAACGTATGCAACAAGCCAAAAGCGAAATCAGCCACGTGGTGGAATATGACTATGTCCTGGTCAATGATGACTTTCAGCAGTGCCTGAACGATTTACAACATGTGGTGCTAAGTCACCGCCTGAGCTTACAGAAACAACAACAACGGCAGCAGGCATTGCTGACTGAGCTGTTGGCGAATTAACCGAAATAGCGTAGACTATGCGGTCTTGTCAGAATTTGAATACCGGAGTGGTAAATGGCTCGCGTAACAGTTGAAGATGCAGTAAATAAAATTGGTAACCGTTTTGATCTGATCCTGGTTGCAGCACGTCGTGCCCGCCAACTGTCAGTAGAAGGCAAAGAGGCCATGGTTGATATCGAAAACGATAAATCAACTGTTGTTGCATTACGTGAAATTGAAAAAGGTTTTATCACTGCCGCCATCCTTGACCAACAAGAGCGCCGTGACCAGCTGCAACAAGAAGCTTCAGAAATGGCCGCTGTTGCCGCCATTATCGGTAGTGAGCAGTAATATGCCCAAACCTTCTGCATCAGGCAGAAGGTTCAGCCCCGGCAGTCCTGATGCCGGGGTGTTGTTTTCACAATAACCACCTGCTGTTCTTTTCCTGTAAGCCCCCTTCTCCCGTTGGCAAGCCCGAAAAATCCACGTATATTTTATGCAGATAGCGGGGATCAGAGTGATTTCCCGATATGGAGTCTACTTAGTGTATTTATTTGAAGGTCTGAAACAACAGATCAGCGCCTATTTACCCCCCGAGCAGGTTGTCCTGGTACAACAGGCATATGTACTGGCACGGGATGCACACGCGCCACAAACCCGCTCCAGCGGTGAACCTTACATCACTCATCCGGTGGCAGTAACCAGCATTCTGGCCGAGATGCGGATGGATCATGAAACCTTAATGGCGGCCCTGCTGCATGACGTTATCGAAGACACTGAATACAGCAGAGAAGATTTAGCCGCCCGTTTTGGTGAAACAGTGGCTGAACTGGTGCAGGGTGTTTCCAAACTCGACAAAGTAAAATTTAAAGATATCAAAGAGTTTGAAGTAACTAACCTGCAAAAAATGTTTATGGCCATGACCCAGGACATCCGCGTTATCCTGATTAAGCTGGCCGACCGCACCCACAATATGCGCACTATCGGCGCGTTAAAACCAGAAAAACGCCGCCGCATCGCCAAAGAAACACTTGAACTTTACGCCCCTATCGCCAATCGGCTGGGTATCCATAACATTAAAAATGAACTGGAAAACTGGGGTTTTCGCGCTTTATATCCCATGCGTTACCGGGCTCTGGAAACCGCGGTGAAACAAGCCCGTGGCAACAGAAGAGAAGTGATTGAAAAAATCCAGAGTGAAATAGAATCCCGCATCCGTAACGCCGGTATCAGTGCCGAAGTGTCAGGCCGCGAAAAACATCTGTACAGCATCTATCGCAAGATGAAAAGCAAAGAGCTGATGTTTAACGATGTGATGGATATTTACGGTTTCCGCGTGCTGGTTGACAGCGTTGATTCCTGTTACCGCGTGCTCGGCGTGGTGCATAACCTGTATAAACCCATCGAAATTCGTTTTAAAGATTACATCGCTATCCCAAAACAAAACGGTTACCAGTCGCTGCACACCTCTTTGGTCGGCCCTCATGGTATTCCGGTAGAAATCCAGATGCGTACCCGCGAAATGGATGAAATGGCCGACAACGGTATTGCCGCCCACTGGATGTATAAAAAGTCCGGTGAACAAGGGGATACTACAGCGCAAATCCGCGCCAGACGCTGGATGCAAAGCCTGCTGGAAATTCAGCAAAGTGCTGGTAATACCTACGAATTTGTGGAAAACGTCAAATCTGAGCTGTATCCGGACGAACTTTATGTGTTCACCCCAAAAGGCAAAATTGTTGAACTCCCCAATGGCGCCAATGCCGTTGATTTTGCATATGCAGTGCATACCGACATTGGTAACAAATGTGTTGGGGTGCGGGTTGACCGCAAACCTTATCCGCTGACCAAAGCACTGGAAACCGGCCAGACTGTGGAAATTATTACCAGCCCGGGCGGCAAACCCAATGCCAACTGGCTGAACTATGTTGTCACCAGTCGCGCTATTATGGGCATTCGCAATTTCCTGAAAAAACAAGAGCAAAGCGAAGCTATTGCCCTAGGCAAACGTCTGTTGAATTCGGCTTTGGGTGAAGTTCCATTTGAATCTATTGCAGCCGATCGTATTGAACAGGTGCTGCAAAACAGCAAACAAAAAACGCTGGACGAGCTTTACACTGACATTGGGCTTGGCAATCAGTTACCTATAGCCGTAGCCCGCCGTTTATTGGGTGAATTTGACGAAAGCAGCAACGTTGATGAGGTGCTGCCAGCCAAACCCAAAGCCTTTATTGTTGGCTCTGAAGGGATGCTGACCACTTTTGCCAAATGTTGCAGGCCTATTCCGGGTGACCCGATAGCGGCCAGCGCATCACCAGGCAAAGGCTTAAACGTACACCGCTCTGAGTGTCGTAATATCCGTGGCTGGGAAAAAGAACCAGGCAAATATTTCCCGGTACGCTGGGATAAAACCGGTGACAAACAGTTCCTCTGTGATATCCGGGTGTTTATTGTCAATAAACAAGGCATGCTGGCAAAACTGACAACCGTCATTGCCAGCCTCGACTCCAATATTCAGGACTTATCCACCGACGACCGCGACACCGGCGACTATGTGATTA
>JAYRUI010000196.1:0-5979 GCA_041919175.1 Rheinheimera sp.
TCACCCAGCCAGAGTGCCGCCCAGCTAAAGGCTAAAAACGGTGTTAACAGTTGCAACTGACTGATCTGAGCCACCCCCCCGATGGCCAGGCCTTTGTACCAGGCAAAAAATCCCAAAAACATACTAAAAACAGAAAGGTAGCCAAAACCAAACCAGCTTTGGGTGCTGACGTTAAAATCTGCCGGTTGAAAATACCAGCACAAAGGCAGCAGCAGCGGCATGGAAAACACCAAAGCCCAGCAGATCACCTGCCAGCTGCCAATCTCACGTGCCAATAAAGCACCTTTGGCGTAACTTAAACCACAACAAAAACAGGCTAAAATCAGCCATAAATCCCCTGTTGCCATGGTGCCTTTGGCAGAGCCCGCTGCGTACCACATCACCGCAATAGTGCCGGTCAAAGCACAAAGCCAGAAGCCGGCTTTTGGCCATTGTTTGCTGAGCCAGGCACCAAACACAGCGGTAAACAACGGCATGATGCTGCTGACCAGGGTACCGTGGCTGGCGTCCACAGTTTGCATGGCAATAGCGGAAAAAATCGGATAAGCAAAGACAGCGCCAAAAGCCACGACAGCAAGCCCGGCAAAGTGCTGGCGCTTTGGCATTTTTTGTCTGAGCAGTAACAGCAGCAGCAAACTTAACACTGCAGCCACTAAAGCACGGCCAGCACCAACAAAAATCACCGGAAGCTCTGCCACCGCGAGTCTGGTTGCCGGTATACCACCGGAAAACATCAACACCCCTAACATGCCAAAAGCAAGGCCGTGCAGATAATTACGCCGCTGAATTGCGGCTGTAACTGGATTGGCCTCTTTTTCGGTTTGGCTGCTGTGAAGTTCGGGTGTTGTTAAAAGCGTTTTACTGACAGCCATCTTTTCGTTTCCTTGTTTTGTTGCTGGTCGCTTGTGTCTTATCGGCGTTTTTCATCAAGCAGTGTTGCTAACCGCTAACCGGGCCGCCTTTTGCTGCCCTGCTTCAGCCGGCGGATATTTGTTCAGATAAAACACACTGCAAACACAAAGTTGCTTTAACGCTGTACAAGCAGGTCAGAGTCGCTACTATAAAACACAAAGATGCCGGACAATCAGGACAGTTGGCACAATATCAGCCAGACTGTATAGGTATTTACACCATGACAATTCAAGCACAATGGCAATTGGATAAAAGCAGCAGTGAAGCCTGGTCAAAGCAGCTGTTGCAGCAGGCGCGCCATGCTATCAGTACAGGGCTCTGGCCGGCCGGGCAAAAACTGCCGTCCATTAGGCAACTGGCGGCCGATTTAGCGGTCAGCAAGTTTACTATTGCTGAACTGTATGAACGGCTGGCCGCTGAGTCTCTGGTGGTGAGCCGCCCCGGCAGTGGTGTTTATGTTGCCAAAACCCAGCCGGCAGCTGTGTTATTGGAAGCGACGGCAGATCAGAGTGCGTTGGCCGGTGAAGTGGCGTTAATGCGCCAGACGTTGCAACGGGAAACCTCCGTGATAAAACCTGCGGCAGGCTGGCTGACGCCCGAATGGTTGCCGGCCAATGCTATTCGCCAGGCGATGCGTGAAGTCGCGCGTCAGCCGCAGTCCCTGAGTGATTATGGTCCGGCACAAGGCAATATTCAGTTGCGCCGTTATTTGTCTGAACATCTGGCGCAGCTCAGTATTGCCGCCGAGCCGCAGCAAATATTACTGACCGCAAGTGCCACCCATGCGCTTGATTTGTGCCTTCGGCTTTATTTAAAACCCGGCGATGCCGTGCTGGTGGACGACCCGGGTTTTTATAACATTTTTGCTATGCTCAGGCTCTATCAGTTAAAGGTGCTGCCGCTTTGCCGTGACAAAGACGGACCAAATTTGCCAGCCCTCGCCGCTTTGCTGGCACAGCATCAACCCAGGGCTTATCTGACCAATTCAGTGTTGTCGAATCCGGTGGGTACTTGTGTCAGCCCGCAAAAAGCTTTTGCTGTACTGGAGCTGCTGGGTAAGCATCAATGTATGTTGATAGAAGATGATATTTATGCCGACTTTGAACAACAAAGTGCTTTGCGCTACTCCAGCCTGACCGGCCTTCAGCGTGGTATTTACCTGGGCAGTTTATCCAAAACCATTTCTGCCGATCTGCGGGTGGGTTATATCGCGGCAAGCCCAGAACAAATTGCGTCGTTAACCGATTTAAAGCTGATCACTGGTAGTTCTACCTCTCAGACGGTTGAGCGTGTGGTGTATCACATTTTAACCGGCGGGGCTTACCGGCGGCATTTGGAGGCATTGCGTAAAAAGCTGCAACTTGCCATGACCGAAGTGAGCCATAAGTTTAAACAACGCGGCTTCGTGCCCTGGCATCAGCCGGATGGGGGTTATTTGTTGTGGTTAGAAATGCCACAAGGGGTCAGTGCCAAAGCCCTGACAGAACTGCTGGAACGCAGGCATATCGTGCTGGCGCCCGGCGGGCATTTTAGTCTGCAAGCGGACGCCGACTCTTTTATGCGGGTGAATGTCACTCAGTGCCTGAACGACAAACTCTGGACAGTACTTGATAAGGCGTTAGCTGTGTTACACAGCAAAGGCTAAGCGCTATTTTTTCAGTTCAAAGTTCTGCAACAGCCTTTGCAATTGTTCCGCAAGCTCTGCCAACTGGTGGTTAATCTGATAGTTTTGCTCTGAATATTGTTGGGTCTGATTGCTAAAACCGCTGATTTTTTCAATCCGTGTTGCAATATCCTGCCCTACTAAAACCTGCTGATCTGCTGCTTGTGCAATACTGCGGTTTCTGTCGGAAATGATGCTGATTTCTCTGGCAATTTTATCCAGTAAACCGGCAGCGGCCTGCGTTTTTATTAACGCATCGTCGCTTTGTTGCCTGCTACTTTGCATTTGGGATGTGGCGGCAGCCGAGCCCTGTAGCAGTTTATCGATAATTTGTTTAATAGTGGCAGTGCTTTGTTGGCTGCGCTGGGCCAGATGGCGTACTTCGTCGGCAACCACAGCAAAACCGCGGCCTTGTTCCCCTGCTCTGGCGGCTTCAATGGCCGCATTTAATGCCAGCAAATTGGTTTGTTCAGCGATATTTTGTATCACATCCAGCACTGTGGCTATCTGGCTCACGCTGTCACCCAGAGTTTCAATAACTGCGACCGTCGTTCCTATATCACCGGCCAGATCTGACACACTGTTGAGCACCTGAGTCATGGCCTGGGTGGCTTGTTTGCCTTCATGATTGGCATGCTCAGTAGCTTCTGCCGCACTTTGGGCGCTGCCAAGCACAGACTGCGCTGACGCGCCAAGTTGTTGTGTTGCAGCCGCCATTTGCGCAGTTTCACCCTGTTGGGCATTCACCAGTTTTGACACTTCACCGGCACGATGATCGGCCTGCTGTGCCACTGCCGTCAGTTGTTCTACCGCCAGACCACAACTTTCCACCATCTGGTACAGATTGTTTTGCATCTGGTGCATAGCGCCTTTAATGCTGTCGTCATTAGCACTCAGTTGTTGACGGCTTAAGCGGCCACGGGCAACCTCGAGTGCAAAAGTTCGTACTAAAGCAGGTTCATCACCAATCATCAGGCTCAGGCGACGCATAAAACGGTATAACAGGGCAATGGCAATAGCTGCGGAAAATAGCCCAAAACCAAGTTGCCACACGGCAGCAGACCAGAATCTGGCATCAACTTCGGCGTGGCTGATGCCGGTGCCAACATACCAGCCCCAGCGCGGTGATTGTTGGGCTATAGAGGTTAAATCCACCACTTTACCATCACGCTCAGAATTCCAGTCGTAGCTGGCGATCCCTTGTGGTTGCCTGGCCACGGCACGGCGCAGAATGTCACCTACACTGTTGCCGCCGGCATCTTTAAAATCATCAAAGCTGGTGCCGTGCAACTGTGGATCTAAAGGCGTTGCCACAAATATCATTTTGTCATCAGCGACATAAACATATTCGTTGTCTTTATAGATGTTTTGCCTCAGCACCTGCACCGCAAGCGCCTTGGCTTGCTCGTCACTGAGTTTGCCCTGCGCCGCCATAGTTTCAAACTGCACCAGAGTGCTGTAGGCACTTTTAAACAGTTGTTCGATGCGGGTTTTGTTATCTTCCATCGAAGCAAGCCGTGCCGACCATAGAGCACTGAACACAACAGCGAGTAAGGCAAGCAGAATAATGGCGGAGGTAAACTGGATTTGTTGTTTTAACTTCATTTTTTACTCCTGCTGTGCAGCACAGCTGTGGCAACTTCAGCCGGTTGAACACCGGCGGCGACAGACCCAAAACGGGCAAAAAATCAGCATTTCTGTATCCTGTCGCAGTGCCCTTTGGATGTCCAGTAAAAAATGACAGCGCTGGTAAAAATGTTTTGCAGCTGATTATTCCGCCGGTTTTTACGGCAGAAAAGTAAAAATTCTGTCGTGATGGAATAACAAAATCCGCACAAAAGTTCCATAAAAAAGCCCACAACCTAAGTTGTGGGCTTTTTAAGAAAAGCGTGACAGCACAATGTTATGTGATCAACACAAAGCCGTAAAATACGCTTGCATATCAGCGGATAGTTTTGGCTTTGGCCACTGCGTCCAGACATAAGTCGGTAATACGTTGCCAGTCGCCTGTGGCAATGGCATCGTCCGGCACTATCCAGGATCCGCCGACACAACGCACATTCGGCAGCGCCAGATATTCCAGGAAGTTCTTTTCATTAATGCCGCCGGTCGGGCAAAAGCGGATATCAGAAAATGGGCCGTGAATTGACTTTAAGGTTTTTACACCGCCTGCTGCTTCTGCCGGGAAAAACTTAAAGTGGCTGTACCCTAAACCCGTGCCTTCCATCAACTCAGAAATTGAGGCGATGCCAGGAATAAGCGGAATAGGCGCTTCTTTGCCTGCAGCCAGTAATTCGCGGGTAAGGCCAGGGCTTATCGCAAATTTTGCACCGGCTTCAATCACTTTTTGCAGCTGCTCTGGTGTAGTGACAGTACCGGCGCCAACAATAGCGTCAGGCACTTCTTTGGCAAGCAAAGCGATTGCTTCCAATGCAACAGGCGTGCGCAAAGTCACTTCCAGAACTTTAATACCACCGGCTAATAAAGCTTTCGCCAGTGGGACTGCGGTGGCGAGATCTTTAATCACAATGACCGGTACCACAGGTCCTTGTGCAAACAGGGTGTCAGGTTGTAATTGCCAATTTTGAAAAGACATAAGCTTAACTCGCCAGAATTTGTTTTAAGTAGACAGCGCAGCCCAGCAAACCTGGTTGCTCTGCAGTGACGACATAAGTGGCAATGCGCCGGTTAAAGTCGGTAAAACGGCCTTTTGCTTCAAAACGGGCGCGAAATTCGCTCTGCTCCAGCAAAGGTAATAATTTGGGCACTATGCCACCGCCAACATAAACACCACCAAAGGTGCTGAGCGTCAGCGCTAAATCGCCGGCTAATGCGCCTAAACTTGCAAAAAACTGGTTGATGACAGCAGAGCAAAGTTCGTTGCTGCCGTTCAGTGCATGGCTGCTGATTTCGGCGGCCGACATGGGCGCCACTTCAACACCACGATAAGCCGCAATCGCCAGATACAAACTTTCTATGCCAGGGCCAGATAACAACCGCTCCGGCGATACATGGCCGTAATGGGCGGCGAGATAACGCTGGATAAACCACTCTTGTTCGTTTTGTGCTGTCCAGTCGGTGTGACCACCCTCACCTGGCAGCGGAATAAAACCATGGCTGGTTGGAATTAAATGACCGACGCCTAAACCGGTGCCAGCGCCGAGCACTGCCATAGGTTTGCTGCTGTCACTTTCACCCACACCAAACTGCACTTTTTCATCGGCTTTTAGGGCAGGCAGCGACATCGCCACAGCGGTAAAGTCGTTTAATACAATAAACTCAGCCAGTTCCAGCTCTGCTTTGGTTTCGCTGATAGAAAACTGCCAGTGGAAATTGGTCATTTTCACCAGGTCGCCATTCACCGGACAGGCGATGGCAACAGCCACATGAGCGATATCCGTTAA
>JAYRUI010000197.1:0-5971 GCA_041919175.1 Rheinheimera sp.
ATTCTGATTTGGCCGTTTAGTCACGGAGATGTGGCGCGCCGTGCGGTTAGTGGTAGACACCGGCATGCATGCCAAAGGCTGGACCGAGCAACAAGCTATTGATTATTTTATTGAAAAAACGCCAGTGGCCAAAGCGGCCGTGGTGTCGGAAGTGCGCCGTTATCTGGTGATGCCAGGGCAGGCTACTTCGTACAAAATTGGCATGCTGAAAATTTTACAGCTGCGGGAAAAAGCCAAAACCGAACTGGGTAATAAATTTGATATCCGCGCCTTTCACGACACTGTGCTCAATGGGGGTGCTTTGCCATTAGAGCTGTTGGAAAAACGGGTGCAACAATGGGTGGATAAAGTTAAAAGCCAGGCTACCGTCTGAGTAAAAAGCAGGACTTCGCTGTTATTGTTTTATAGTAGCCATCACCATAAAGTGAGTGCGACTGAGGCAATAAAGCTTATGCGCAGTATTGCCTTGCTCTGCTGTTTTATTGCAATTTAATGTTTTGTGTTCACAAGGAGGTGACGCATGTCACAACAAAATAAAACTATTCCTGAATCTGTGGCAGTCAAAGGCCAGTGTTTGTGCGGTGCCGTGCGGTTAAAAGCATTTGCCGCCAGAGCGGTGGAAGCTTGTCATTGTGGTATGTGCCGGCGCTGGAGTGGCGGGCCGGCATTGTCGGTACATTGTGGCAGTTCGGTAGATTTCACCGGTACTGAACATATTAAAGTATTTTCGTCATCTGACTGGGCCGAGCGGGCTTTTTGCGCAACTTGTGGCAGCCATTTGTATTACCGTTTTATTCCACAAAACAGTTATATAGTGCCGGTCGGTTTGTTATCTGACACGGCTGACTTTGTATTTACCGAACAAATTTTTATTGATGCCAAACCGGCTTATTACAGTTTTGCCAATCAAACTGCTGAACTGACTGAAGCTCAGGTGCTGGAAAAGTTCGGAGCCCTGTAGCATGCATAGCATTGTTTTATGCCCACATCAGCGACGTCGCTGATGGCAGATAAATCGCTGTTTTATTTTGCCTACAGCCGCAAACAACAAGCCAAAAATGTGTTGTGGAATATGCTGTTGTTGCCTGTTTGTTTAGGGGGCATGCTTTGGCTGTTTCAGGGGCATCCGAAGGAGCCACAGCTGACCCAGCTGTTATTGGGGCTGTTTGTGCTGGCAGAGGTGCTGATGTTGTGGCGTATGTTGTGGCTGTTAAAGCATCCGGCATCTTTTGTGCTGCAGCTGACAGACGCTGAGCTGAGCAGTCATCATCCCACTTTTGCGCGCTGGTGTTTTGTGGCCAAAGTGCCTGACATCATTCAGATTGAGCACAGCACAGACTCCGGCACTGGTGCAGACACGGGCGCCATGCTCAGGCTGATCACAGTAAAGATGCAGGACGGCAGCCAGCATTTAATTTGCCCCAACTACAATTTTAATCGCAAGTTGTTGTATCAAAAGCTTAAAGAGCTTAACCCACGGATTATGGTGCCGGACAAACCCCACTGGTTTGTGGCCGGAAAATAACGACAAGCGGGCAGCTAGCTGTTTTTAGCAAGCGCAGGGCAAATCAGCAATCAGGGGCGCAGCAACGCCAAAAAACCGGAGCAGGGCATGGATAAAGTGGTGATAGTCACAGGCGGCGGGCGCGGCATTGGTGCTGCAACGGCCAGATTATTGGCTGAGCGTGGTTATGCCGTTTGTGTGAATTACCGCAGCAATCATCAAACCGCCGCTGCTGTGGTGGCTGATATCCGTGCTGAGGGCGGCCGGGCTATGGCTTTTCAGGCGGATGTGTCCAATGAAGCTGAAGTTGCAGCGCTTTTTAGCGCCACCGAACAAGCTTTTGGCAAAGTAAATTTTTTGGTGAATAACGCCGCTGTGTTATTTGCCCAAAGTGCATTCACTGGCATCAGCGTGAAAAGGTTTCAGCAGATTTTGTCGGGCAATGTGATCAGCTGTTTTTTATGCTGCCGTGAGTTTTTACTGCGACAGCCACAAAGCGGCGCCATTGTGAATGTATCTTCAGCCGCCTCGCGCAGTGGATCACCTTTTGAATATATTGATTATGCTGCTTCCAAAGGCGCGGTTGACAGCCTGACCAAAGGTTTAGCGCTTGAGGTTGCAGCAACGGGCATTCGGGTGAATGCAGTGCGGCCGGGTTTTATTTATACCGATATGCATGCCGATGGGGGTGAGCCGGACAGAGTGAACCGGCTGGCGCCACAAATTCCACTGCAAAGAGGTGGCACTGTGTTCGAAGTGGCGCAGGTGATTGCCTGGTTATTGTCAGACGAAGCGTCTTATGTGACCGGCACTTTTATTGACGTGGCCGGCGGGAAATAAGGCCGTCAGCCCGCGACAGCATCACAACACACGGGCTTAAGCGGAGCAGCAGTAGCTGTTAACAAGTGGTATTGGCAGCGATATCAAAACAATAGGGTTCACCTTTTTCAAGTTCATAAGTAACTTTGGAAAAATTCAACGAGATGTTTTCGGTTTGTATGTCCTTTTTACTGGTGCTGCCGCCAACACTGTATGAGGTAACCAGCACGTTATGCAGCAAAATGCGCATGCCTTCACGCTTAATTTCCACTTCAGGGAAATGTTGGCCTGTGGCCACTGCTTTTAACAACTGCACTGATTGGTTGTCGGTGTAGCGGGTGAGCGAAATATCCTGAAAGTTCGCTTTGCCGGCGCCACCGCCACCGCCCATCTGGGTGCTGCCAGAATTCGACGCGCCCCAGCTCCATGCCAATATTTCAGAAGTGCCGACATTATTGATGGTTAAAGAGATAGGACCTTTTACTTCAGCCGCTGCAGTGAGGCTGACGCATAAAGTTGCCGCGCCTAACATCCACAGCCAAGCTGGTTTTGGCATACAAAAGGAAGGTACAAAGTTCATCACAAGTGCTCCTTTGTGCAGGCAAAACGCCTGTCAGAGCAGTATAGTAGAGCGGTTTTGTTATATTAGTTAATTCTTTTATATGCAAGTTGTGCCTCTGCATCAGTGTCTGCACTTTACTGTTTTGCAGTTGTTAGCGTTTTGCTGCAACCAATAGAACCGACGGATAAGTTTTCTGGTTGTACCACTTTTGCTGTGTTTATTTGCCAAGCTGGACATCGCCAAACCAAATAAGGCTGCTGTTTTTACATGGCAACCGTTTTATGTGCCTCATCTATTTTGAGAATTAACTTTTTCCCCAACTGACGCTGATACAAGGAAACCACAGATGTCACATCACACCATCAAATTACACCGTGTATTTAAAGCAAACCCCGATTTGTTGTTTCGCGCTTTTCTGGCACCGGCTGCGCTGGTGAAATGGTTGCCACCCCATGGGTATGTTTGCACCGTTGAAGAACTGAACGCTGTGGTTGGCGGCCAGTTTAAAATGGCGTTTACCAATTTTAAAACCGGTCAAAGTCATAGCTTTGGTGGTGAATATCTGGAGCTGATTCCGGGTGAACTGATCCGTTACACCGACCAATTTGATGATCCGAATTTGCCCGGGCCCATGGAAGTGACTGTGACTTTGCGTCAAGTGTCCTGCGGCACCGAAATGCATATAGTGCAGGCTGGGGTCCCAGACGTGATACCCGCCGAAGCCTGTTATCTGGGCTGGCAGGAGTCTTTATCGGTGCTGGCGTTATTGGTAGAAGCCCAGTTACCGGCAGAAGGCTGATTTTCCCGGCGTTCCCGATTTTACTGATTTTCCCGGTTTGGCAGTTGTTTGAAAAGTTAATAAAAGGTATATTTTTGCGCTTTGCTGGCTGGTGAATACCAGCCTTTGTTAACAAAAACTCTGCTGTGGTACGGAGTTTCAGGGAGGATGTGTGCGTCACTATCATTGGTTGCAACAACAACCGGTTTTTACCGAACATTTAAACAGAGCCCAGCTGGCCGATATGGTCTTGCAGGCTAAACAAAGCACCCTGGTGCTGCGTTGTGTGGTGCGGCTGATGCCCTGGTTGATGACAGTGTATTTATTGGGGTTAAGCCTGATGTATTTTAATCAGCGCCACGACGCCGGTTTTATCAGTTGGCTGACTGTGGTGCTTTTGATTATTGTCGCCTCACTCTGTAGTTATTATCTGGATCAAAAAGTCATCCGCAGCCGTTTGCTGGAACTGCTGAAAGGCCGTGGTTAGTGGTTAAAATTTAGCTGTTAAGAATGAGTTGTAGAGGTTCAGCCACTGCGGTAAAACCCAACAAGAAACTTCCGGTTTTACCTGTTGTATCAATCACTCAGGAGACTATGATGACAGAGGTGCGGGTACAACAGTTAACAGAAACTTATCTGCACCAAAACCCGCAGCAGCAGTTGCGGGAAATTTGTTGCGACAGCAGCTTCTGGCATAACCTCAGTACAGGGGCGCTGCCGGAACTGGAGCAAGGCGCTCTGATGTCGGCTTTTTATTTTGATAAAGACTGGCCGGCATGGGAGCGGCATCCGGCTGGCAGCGAGCTGGTATTGTTGCTGTCTGGTGCCACTGAACTTTATCTGCAGCAGCCTGATGAGCTGACTCAGCCACCGCAACGCCTGGTGCTCTGCAACACTGGTGATTATGTATTAATTCCTGCTGGCGTCTGGCACCGCGCCTGCCCGCAAAGCCCAACGACTTTATTGTTTCTGACACCAGGCCTTGGTACTGAACATAAGCCTGTCTGAGTCACTGGTATGTTGCCGCATAGCATTGCTGTGCATGTTGGCTGTAGATGTTGGCTACATGTTTTAAGCACAAATTTAGTCAGATTTTTACCCTATCTATTTACCCCATCTGGTCACCACGTCCGGTTGCAGCAATAGCGCTGTGCAAAATGCCGGTTTTTTATTGTGACGCCCTAAAAGTTGCTGGTTATTTGTTGGCCTGAGTTTTATGCTCAATGCTAATAACTTAAATAATTTCATCATCTTGTTTTATGCCCGCAGCGCCATTACTGCTAAAAATGCAAGCTGCCAGTAGGTAAAACAAGACGTGCGAATACAACCCAACTTAGTGAAAACTTAGGGCAGGAACAAGATGAAAACCATAGGTTTGCTGGGAGGCATGAGCTGGGAGTCCACCCAGAGTTATTATCAGGCGCTGAATATCGGTGTGCGGCAAAAGCTCGGTGGACTGCATTCGGCCCGTATTTTGCTTTACAGCGTAGATTTCGCCGACATAGAGCAGCTGCAACATCAGGGGCGCTGGGCCGAAACCGCAGTTTTACTGGGCGCGGCGGCGCAGGCGTTGCAAGCCGGTGGGGCAGATTTTATGTTGTTGTGCACCAATACCATGCATAAAGTGGCGGCAGAAGTGGCGGGCAGCGTGGATATTCCACTGCTGCATATCGCCGATGCCACCGCAGAGCGGCTGCAACAAGATGGCATAAGTAAAGTGGGTTTATTAGGCACCCGTTTTACCATGGAGCAGGATTTTTATAAAAATCGTCTGACTGAGCACTATGGCATTGAGGTGCTGGTTCCGGATGAACCTCAACGTCAGCTGGTGCATCAGGTGATTTATCAGGAGCTGTGTCTTGGCACCATTAAGCCGCATTCCAAACAACAATATCTGGCCATTATTGAGCAGTTGTTTGCCGCAGGCGCACAAGCCGTGATTTTAGGTTGCACTGAAATAGCATTGTTAGTGCAGCAAGCAGACACCCAAGTGCCGCTCTATGACACCACGGCCATTCATGCAGAAGCCGCAATCACACTGGCGCTTGCCGGACTTTGATGCCGTGCTAACGCAGTGTTGGCGCCCGTTTCAGCGCGCTTTTTATCGCAGCTTTTCGCTCTTTGGCGGGCGGTTGCTGCTGGTGTTGTGTGTTTTGTGATGGCGGGCCTTTAAGGTTGTGCAAAGCGCCGGCAGAAGATAGGGTTTTATCATACCGCCTTTAGGATCAGGAACTTAAACATGGCATATTTGTTTTCTTACGGCACTTTGCAGTTACTACAGGTGCAACTCGATACCTTGGGCAGGCCA
>JAYRUI010000198.1:0-5963 GCA_041919175.1 Rheinheimera sp.
ATCGACGACCTGCGGGTATTTAACAGCAAAGATTTTATCCGGGCATTATTTAATAAGGAATTCTGAACATGCTGCGTTTTGAGCAGGTCAGCAAAGGTTATAGTGGCGGTTTTGTGGCATTGGACAGAGTCAGCTTTGAGCTGGCCAAAGGTGAAATGGCATTTTTAACCGGCCACTCCGGTGCTGGTAAAAGTACCCTGCTTAAACTGATCAGTTTGATTGAACGCCCTTCGGCCGGGAAAGTATTTATCAACGGTGTGGATTTAAGTGCGGTAAAAGCCAAACAAATTCCCTATGTACGCCGTGATGTTGGGATGATTTTCCAGGATCACCGGCTGCTGATGAACCACAGTGTGTTTGACAATGTGGCGCTGCCTTTGGTGATTGAAGGTTTTACCGGCCGTGAAATGGCAAAAAGGGTGCACGCCGCGCTGGATCAAGTGGGCTTGCTGGATAAAGCGCGTTGCCTGCCAGCCACTTTATCCGGTGGTGAAGCACAAAGGGTTGGTATTGCCCGTGCTGTAGTGAATAAGCCGCCGTTGCTGCTGGCTGACGAGCCGACCGGTAATCTGGATCCTGATTTATCTAAAGACATTATGCGGGTATTTGAAGCTTTTAATCAGGCAGGCGTTTCTGTGCTGGTGGCGAGTCATGATTTAGGCCTGATTGCCCGTATGCGTTACCGCACTATGACGCTCAAAGGCGGTAAGATGATCAATGATGGTCTGACGCATCAGGAGGACGGTGAATGAGTATGTTATTTGCCGGCCGTGCCGTAGGTGCGACAGCCAGTCAGCCGAATTTGCTGCAAAAATTACTACGCATGCTGCTGACTCATGTGCGTCAGGCGGTAACCAGTCTGGGTGAACTGTGGCGTAGTCCGCTCTGGGCTTTGATCACAGTTGCTGTGCTTGGTATCAGCATGACGTTACCCACCACTTTGCATTTGCTGGTGAAAAACGTGCAGCAAGTCAGCCGTAGTTATGACGAATCTTTTGAAATCAGTTTATTTTTAAAAAATGATGCCAGCGCCACAGATATCGCCACGCTCGTCACTTTGTTGCAAGGGGATGCGGAAGTTGCCAAAGTGCGGCTGATTGATAAAGCGGCGGCTATGGCTGAGTTTAAACAGCAGTCGGGTTTTGGTGAGGCTTTAGCTTTCCTCGATCAAAACCCCTTGCCCGACGTGCTTTTAGTGACTCCAAAGAAAAATCAGCCGGCGGCTGCTGAAGCTTTAATGCACAAGCTGGAAAAAGAGCGTTTTGTTGAACTGGCGAAACTGGATATCAGTTGGCTGGAGCGACTGGCGGCATTGATGAACCTGATGCAGCAGGCGGTTTATACCATAGCGGTTTTGTTGCTTAGTGCAGCTTTGCTGGTGATTGGTAATACCATCCGTTTGTCGATCATGGACAAAAAAGCCGAAATTGAAGTGATGAAACTGGTGGGGGCCACCGACGCCTTTATTCAGCGGCCATTTTTATATACCGGCATTTGGTTAGGGGTGTTTGGTGGATTCCTGGCTTTTGTGGTGGTTGAACTGATGCTCTGGTGGTTGCAGGGCGCTATTGCCACTGTGACTCAGTTGTATCAAAGCGATTTTGTGCTGAACTCATTAAGTTTACGCGAGTTTGGTTACCTGATGCTGATTGCTGTCACGCTGGGACTGGTTGGTTCTTATATTGCTGTGCGTAGTCATATTAAGGCGATAGAGCCTTAAGTTACCGGGGCTCAGAGCTAAAACTCTGAGCCCGCTTATTTTATTTAGCCGCTTCTTTGTTGTCTTCGTCTTTGGCCGTTAACATCAGGCCATGTGCCCATTCCACGGCTTCCAGATAGATAGGGCTTAAATCTATCGGTTTTGTTAAAGCTTGTCTGGTGAGCTGTTGTTGTTTTTCCCAGTTACCTTCTTCGAATGCTTTGGTCAGTTCCAGATAGGTGCCAAGCCTTCCTCCATGCTCCAGCAACGCGGTTTTGATTTCCGCTAATATGGGTAAGTCTTCCAGTAATTCGGCCAGCGGCTGCTCTAATAAAGCATCTACTAATGAAAATAAGCCGGTTAAAAAAGCTGAAGGTGGATTCACCAGGTCCTGATTCAGGCTGGCCAGCTGATCACAGAATCTGGCGCGCACCACAGACATATTCATCAGCTCACTGCCGCTGTTTTCACTTAAATTGGCCAGCGCCAATAACGCAATAAACTTCTTCAGCTCAGCTTCGCCCATATACACCATGGCGTGTTTTAGTGAGCCTATCGGTTTTTCACGGGCAAAACTTGCGCTGTTGACAAACCGTAGCAGTTTATAAGACAAGCCTAAATCCCGTTCAACAATGTGCGATAACTGGTCAAAATCCAGTTCAACTTTGCTGGATTCGGCAATAAGCAGCATCAGGTTGAGTTTGCTGCTGGCAATTTTTTTATGTTTTAACATTTCCTGCCGGGCGAAAAAGTAGCCCTGGAACAGTTTAAAACCGAGCTGACGGAGTTTGGTAAATTCGGCGGCGGTTTCTACCTTTTCAGCCAGCAAAGTCACGTTATAGTGTTTAACCCGCGATACATATTTGCTGATTTGCAGCAGGTTAAATTGCTGCACGTCCACTTTAATAATACTGATATAAGGCAGGAAAATATCCCACTTGGGGTCAAAGTCATGGTCATCCAGTGCCAGCTGATAACCCATGCGGTGCAGCTCGCGGCACGCCGCCATCAACTCACTGCTGATAGGCACAGTTTCCAGAATTTCAATCACCATACTTTTTGGATTAATAGAAGTAGGGAAATGATGGATCAGGGTGTCGGCAGAGAAGTTAATAAAAGCCAGCTGACCACCGGTGATTTTTTCTACGCCCATCAGCAGGTGATGTTCTGTGATCAGTTTTGAGGTAGCTTCGTCATCATTAATATTGGGAAAAGCGTTCGATTCACCGTCCCGGAACAATAACTCGTAACCGTATAAATTTTTGTTGTCATCCAGAATTGGCTGACGTGCCATATAACAATACATGCTACAACTCCTACTTCGCCTTCGATGCCGCCGGAGACCATGTGATAAGTGGCTGATGGGGAAATACTTAAAACAAATTTGTGGTTTTCACTTTGAGCATATCGCAAAAATCCGGCTGGCTATATGCTTTGATATTCTCAAAAAAAGTCCTTTATAAGATTCGGATCTTAAAATGATGGAACTTCGTTTAGCACTCTCCGTCAAAGAGTGCTAAGATGATTCCACTTAAATCCGAGCAGGAGCTGTTAATATGACAAAAGCATCCCAACTTATGACACTGTCTGTCGCTGGTAGCGGAAGCCTCGAGGCTTATACCCATGCGGTCAGCAGTATTCAGATGCTGTCTGCCGAGGAAGAACGCTCGTTAGCGGAACGCTTGCAGCAGCATGGCGATTTAGAAGCCGCCCGCCAATTAATCATGTCGCATTTACGTTTTGTGGTGCATATAGCCCGCAGTTATTCAGGTTATGGTCTGCCTATCGGTGATTTAGTGCAGGAAGGCAATATTGGCCTGATGAAAGCAGTAAAACGCTTTGACCCGACCGTCGGTGTACGTTTGGTTTCTTTTGCTGTGCATTGGATCAAAGCCGAAATTCATGAGTTTGTGCTGAAAAACTGGCGTATTGTCAAAGTGGCCACCACCAAAGCTCAGCGCAAATTGTTTTTTAACCTGCGTAAATCCAAAAAGAATTTAGGCTGGTTTAGCCAGGAAGAAGTGAAAAACGTGGCTGAGTCTTTAGGTGTGCCTGAATACGAAGTGCGTGAAATGGAATCGCGGATGAGCAATCACGATATGCCTTTTGATGCTCAGGACGATGATGACGAAAGCAATTTTAATGCGCCGGTTTTTTATCTGCAGGATAAATCTTCTGATTTAGCCAATAACTTCGAAGAAGATCAGTCTGAAGGCGCTGCAGTAGAACGTCTGCAAGCTGCAGTTCGTACGCTGGATGAGCGCAGCCAGGATATTATCCGTGCCCGCTGGCTGGATAACCAGAAACTAACGTTACAGGAGCTGGCAGACCGTTATCAGGTTTCAGCAGAGCGTGTACGTCAGCTGGAAAAAAATGCGATGAAAAAACTGCATGCCGCTATGGTGGATGCCGCTTAATCTTCGTTGAATTTTAAAGATAAAACAAAGGCAGCCTTGGCTGCCTTTGTTGTTGTTTACGCAAGTACCGTGCTACCGCAGCAACACCAAGCCGCTCAGCGGCGTCACTTCAGCTTGCTCTGTGGCTAAGCTGAATAAAAAACGCCAGTCCGCCTCTGTTGCAGCCGCAGGTTGGTTAAAACCAGGTAAGTTAGGGCGGTAGGGCGGGTGCCATTCAAATGCTTCTGCAGGCAAAGGATCGGCCATTTTTACATCAACAGCCTTTTCCTCCGGCAGTTTGACTATTTCATCTGCAGCCGGATACACCAGGCTGACTGAACCGGAGCCGGCAATGCCAGCTGCGCTGGATGAAGCCTGAGGTGATAACTTCACTTGCCGTTTTGTGCTGCTGGCGACATAAGGAGTGGTACCGGTAACTTTATCTGAAATATCAACCTTGTCGGACGCCATCGTTTTGTCTGGCGTTACCGCTTTGGCAGGCTCAACAACGCCGCTATGTTTGGCCAGTGCTACAGGGGCGGGCAGCGCCAGTAGTTGCGACACCGGAACCAGCTCAATACCCTCTGCTTTAAGCCGGCTGAGATTCTTTCGCAGATATTGATAGGTTTCAGGGTAGGGATGGCCAATAGCGATAGCACTGCCTTGTTGTTTAGCCAGCTTCAGTAACTGGTTAAACTGCCGGTCCAGTGCCTGATAGGATTTGTCGTTATCCAGAAATATATCGCGACTGCGGCTTTTCACACCATGCTGCGTTGTGGCGGCGCCAACGCTACTGCGGTTGGTTGTTTTACTGTCGATAAAATACAGTTGCCGTTCAGCCATCACCTGCATGGTCCAGTCCATCGGCGCGCTCAGTGTGGTATACAAACTTCCCATATGGTTATTCACGCCAATGGCTTGTGGCACATCTGCCAATGCCTGATGCAAAGCCTGCTGCACTTGCGCTTTTGACATTTTTTTGCGAAGTGCACCTTTGCCAAGCAGATGGTTTTGCGCCACGGCTTCCATGGGCATATGCAACATAATTTCTTTTTGCTGCTGACTGGCAAGTAACGCCATTTCTTTGCCCTGAGGGGTAAATGGCATCACGGCGAAAGTTAGCTGATAAGGCAGGCGGATTAACAAAGGATCGGCTTTTTGAAAGCCAATATCATCAATAATAATGGCAACTTTCGGCGGTAAAGTTTGCGCATTCACGCCGGCTGAGAAGAAGGCCAGCAATAACAAAGATCGGATTTTATACACAGAGGGTTCTTTCACCGCCAAAACAGGCTGCAGTGCTGCAGCCTAAGCTAAAAATACCTGTTTATTATGCCTGACTAAGGCGCACGCAACCAGCGTAAAGGATTGACGGCAGAACCTTTTTGTCTGATTTCAAAATAAAGCCCAGCGTCATTTTGGCCGCCACTCTGACCCACAAGCGCCAGAGTATCACCACTTCTCACCACCTCACCTGGCGTTTTTAATAAAGACTGGTTATTGCCATACAAACTCATCAGGCCATTGCCATGGTCAACCACAGTGACCCAGCCATAACCTTTCAGCCAGTCAGCATAAATAACCTGGCCATCGGCAACGGCTTTCACTGCAGTGCCTGTTGGCGCCTGAATAATCACACCACTTGCAGTCATGCCGCCACCCTGGCGGGCACCAAACTGCTGGCTGATAGCGCCTTTGACTGGCCAGGGCAAAGAGCCTGCTTTGCCGGTGCTTTTTAATCTGCGATTGGCGGCCTGTGCTTTGAGCTTGGCGAGTGTTGCCTGCAGGCTTTGCTCGTTGCTTTTTAAATAATCCAGTTGTTCTTTTTGGTCCTGCAACAAAGCTTGCAGTTGTTGTACTGAAGCTTG
>JAYRUI010000199.1:0-5957 GCA_041919175.1 Rheinheimera sp.
CACCCAGTTGCTGTTCTATCAAAGCACCAAGCCAGGCATGGTTAATGACAATATCCAGAATACCGGCGCGTGCTAATGCTTCAATATGATGCACAATCAATGGCTTACCGGCTACCGGCAATAAGGGCTTTGGCAAATGGTCGGTCAGAGGCCGCATCCGCTCACCACGGCCAGCGGCCAGGATCATGGCTCTCATACACTGACCTCATCAAAACGCGGCAGAATTTTTGCCTGTAACAAGGCAGAAAAATCAGCAAACTGCGGGTACAAAGCGGCTGTGTCTGCGACATAAGCCAGCACTCTGGGTAAATCCGGTAAATAGCCGGCTTTGCCGTCGCGATGATACAACCTGGAAAAAATGCCACAGACTTTGATATGACGTTGCAGGCCCATCCAATCAAAACTTTGTGCAAAACGCTGTTGCGTCCATTCAGCGCCCAGCTCCCCACTTTGTTGTAACTGAGCAAAAAAACCATCCCGCAATTGATTCACCACGGCATCAGGCCAGCGCAAATAACAGTCTTTTAATAACGAAACCGCGTCATAACTGACAGGGCCTACCACCATATCCTGAAAATCAATCACCGCCAGACTGTCATCCGGCAACAGCATCAAATTGCGGGCATGAAAATCGCGGTGCATGCCGCCTTGGGGTTGTTCAAGCGCCGAATCGGCCAAAAGGCTAAAGGTTGTTGCCAACAGTGCTTGCTCGGTATCGGTTAATTCAAGCTTTAAATGCACCAGACAAAACCAGTCGATAAACAGCTGCATTTCACGCAGTAAAAAGGCGCGGTCAAACAGCGGTAACGGCCCTTGTGAGGTGGCTTTAAGTTGCCGTATCGGTGCCAGCAAAGCCAGCGCCTGTTGATAACGATGCGATACTGAGCTGTCATTGAGCTCAGCAAGCAATAAACGGTCGCCTAAATCTTCCAGTAAAATCAGACCATTGGCTAAATCCTGTGCGACAATTGCCGGCACCCGAACCCCTTGCGCTGCTAAGGCCTGCTGCACAGCAACAAAACGGGCACCGTCTTCAAGCGTTGGCGGAGCATCCATCAGCACATAAGGCACTTGTTGCTGGATCACACGAAAATAACGACGGAAACTGGCGTCACCACTGAGTGGCAGCAGCTGATAATCCTGCTCCGGCCAGACACTGGCTAAAAAACTGCAAATAATAGTCATGCGTTCCGGCACTTTTTACTCCCGACGGGTCAAAGAGCGCACTATATCTGATTAGCAACAACCATAAAATTGCTTTATCATGGCCAACCTGCTGTTTTTGCAACAATGCAACTGCAGTAAGGCTTCTACTCTGAGACTGCGGGATGAAAAGAACTTTATTAAATCAATGGATACTGCTGGCGATCGGTGGTGCGGTAGCCCCCTGGTCTGTGCAAGCTAATGGGCCTGCGCACACTAACGAGCAGGTGCAAGCGAATCAGCCACAACCCAATGTGTCAGCGCAGACTGTAGCTCCTGTACAACAGTGTTATCCAAAGCCTGAATTACCAGCCGCGCTGAAAAACCTCGATAAAAATGATGAGCAGCTGCGCATCGATTCTGGCAGGGCTGAGCTGATTGGTAATCAGGTGGCCGAATTCAGTGATACCGTGCAGCTGACCTACCGCGACACCTTGTTAACTGCACCCAGCGCCCGTTTTAGTAAATTAGAACAAAGCATGTCGGCCGATGGCGGCATCAGTTATTACAGTTCTATGCTCAAAGTCAGCAGCAGCTCGTTCAGTGCCCGCCTGGCGGAAAACAAAGTCACACTGCAAGACGCAGAATACCGCTTTTTAGGCCAGGCTGGCCGCGGTTACGCCACCGAAATGTCAGCGACAGATCAACAGGTTGCATTGCAAGACGCCAGTTTCACCACCTGCCCCGATGGCGACAATGGCTGGGCATTGGAAGCTGAAAGAATTCAGATTAATGCGGATGACGGCTGGGGTGAAGCCTGGAATTCCTTTGTGAAAATCAAAGGGGTACCGGTACTGTATCTGCCTTATATGACCTACCCTGTCAGCAATAAACGCAAAACCGGGGTGTTATTCCCCAATATCGGCAGTTCACAAAAACTTGGTTTAGACGTGGCACTGCCCTATTACCTGAACCTGGCCGAAAACTACGACGCCACTTTAACACCCCGTTATATGAGCCAGCGCGGCACTCAGCTGAATTCTGAATTCCGTTATCTGACGCCAACACAGCGTGGTTCTCTGTATCTGGAATATCTGGATAAAGATCAGGAAAAAGCCGCCAACTTTGGTGCCCGTTATTTGTCTCATATCAGCCATCTTGCCGACTTTAGCGATCGCTGGCGCGCCAGTGTTGATTTTACTGATGTCAGTGACGACGCTTACCTGACGGAGCTCGGTTCTGCCATTAATAACCAGAGTGACACTCAGTTGTATCGCCAAGCCAATCTGAGTTATTACGGCGACTATGTGCGTTCAGATATTCAGTTGCAAGGCTTTGAAATTCTAGGTAATTACAACAAAGCTTTCAGTGCTTTACCGCAGTGGGATTTCAGTTCAGCCGCGCCTGTGCAACTGGGCGATAACGTGCAGCTGTTGTGGTCAGGTCAATATGCCCATTTTGAAAATAATGACCTGTACAAACAAAGTGCCGACCGCATGCATCTGGAGCCTACCTTAAGGCTGCCTTACACCACTGCTGCGTTGGAAATGGTGCTCGAAGGCAGTTTGTTGCACACCTATTATCAGCAAAAAACCACCGAGCCAGGCGTGCTGCTGGATGAATCGCTGCGTCGCAGTCTGCCAAAACTGAGTTTTAACAGTAAACTGAATTTCGAGCGGGAAACCCGCTGGTTTGGTCAGGACGCGCTGCAAACGTTGGAACCTCAACTGCAGTATCTGTACATTCCTTATCGCGACCAAAGCAACATACAACTGTACGACACCGCCAGGTTACAAGACGACTATTCAGGTTTATTCCGCCAGAACCGTTATTCAGGCCTGGACCGCATTAATGATGCCAATCAGCTGACGCTCGGCTGGACCACCCGGGTGTATGACGATAAAGAAACCGAACGTTTCCGTTTTAGCATGGGCCAGATTTTATTTTTAGCGGATCCCAAATCACCTGCTTTAGCAGATCCCACCAATCCAAACGGTGAACTACAAGATATTGCCGCCACCGAATCTATTTTTGCTGCTGAAACGCTGGTGCATTGGCGACAAAACTGGTTTTTAAACAGTGGTGTGCAATATGATGCTGAAACCAAACGCATGGTGAAAAGCAATGTCACGCTGGATTATCGCAGTGACGATAAAAAATTATTTCAATTGAACCATAGATATAGCCGCTATGTCTCAAACACCGAAATTGCGCAGTTGGGTGCGTTAGGCACTATGCCTATCGCCAACCAATGGCAAGCCATTGCCAGTTATTACCGCGATATCAATAATGACCGGATGATTGAAGCCAATATCGGTTTGCAATACGAGTCTTGTTGCTGGGCTATCCGGCTGGTTGCCCGTCGTCAGATTGAAACCAATCTGGAGTTACTGGTCAATAATCCGAACAATCCGGTGAAACTGGACAGCGGCATTGCGTTGCGTTTTGTGTTAAAAGGATTCGGTGATTCAGCCGGATTTGATGTGTCAGATATGTTATCCAGCGGCATCTTCGGATATCGCCGCCCTTATTTACTTAATAATTAATGTGGAAATTTATGAAGTTACAAAAGTTGATTGCTGTTGCTGTAACAACCTGCTTCATGCTGAGCAGCCAGGCTGCCGAAACTAAAATTGATGCCGTTGCTGCTGTTGTCAACAATGGCGTTGTGCTGGAAAGTGAAGTCAACGAAATGGTGACGCGGGTGAAGAAAAACGCCGCTGCACAGAACCAAACCTTGCCTTCAGACCGCGCATTACGTACCCAGGCGCTGGAACGTTTAATTCTGAACAGTCTGCAAATGCAAATGGCCAAACGTATGGGTTTGCAAATTACGGATCCGCAGCTGGATGAAACAATTAACAATATCGCCCGCGAACAAAATATCACTGTCACTCAGCTGCGTGCCCAGGTGGTGAAAGAAGAAGGCAGTTACGAATTATTCCGTGAACGGCTGCGTGAAGAAATCACCACAGGTGAAGTATTGCGTGCCAACGTGCAACGCCGTATTTATGTCAGCCCGCAGGAAGTAGACACAGTGCTGAAGCTGATGGAACAACAAGGCGGTAGTAATGAACAATACAATATCGGCCATATTCTGATTGCCCTGCCAAGCGAACCAAGTGCAGAGCAAATGAAAGAAGCTGAAGACAAAGCGAAAAAAGTGATGGAACTGCTGCGCTCCGGCAGCGACTTCAAAAAAATCGCTATTGCCTCATCTTCAGCAGAAACTGCACTGGAAGGTGGTGACATGGGCTGGCAGAACATTAACGAAATGCCAACTTTGTTTGCTGATCAGGTGCGTGGTAAAAAGAAAAAAGACCTGATAGGCCCACTGCGTTCAGGTGCCGGTTTTCATATTCTGACTATCTTTGATATCAAAGGCGCCAATGTGGTGGAATTCGAAGAAGTGAATGCCCGCCATGTACTGATCAAACCATCCATTATTGTCAGCGATGAAAAAGCCAAAAGCATGCTGACAAATTTTGTGAAAGATTTTAAAGCCGGCAAAGCTGATTTTGCTGCCTTTGCCAAAGAGTATTCGGAAGATCCGGGCTCAAAATTAAAAGGTGGTGAACTGGGTTGGTCGGATCCGGCCAAATACGTCACCTCGTTCCGCAACACGCTGGCGACTTTGAAAAAAGGTGAAATCAGCGAGCCCTTTGCGTCCGAATTTGGCTGGCATATCATTCAGTTGCACGACCGTCGCACCGTAGACGCCACTGCAGAGAAAAAACGTGAACAAGCGACCCGGCTTATTTTTAACCGCCGTTACAACGAGGAATCCAGTAACTACCTGCGCGAACTGCGTGATCAGGCCTTTATTGAAATTCTGGCGGATGCTGAATGACATTACGTATCGGCATCACTCCCGGTGAACCTGCCGGCATAGGCCCGGATCTGGTGGTACAACTGGCGCAGCAAAGCTGGCCGGTTGAACTGGTGGTCTGTGCCGATCCAACAGTATTGCAACAAAGGGCAAGCCAACTCGGCTTGCCATTAACTTTATTACCTTATCAAAGCGAACAACCAGCAACACCGCAGCAGGCCGGCACTTTAACTGTGGCGGCTTTTACAGCACCACAAACTGTTGTGCCTGGCGTGCTGAATGAAAACAACGGCCATTATGTGGTGGATACCTTAAAATTTGCCGGCGAAAAGTCTATCAGTGGTGAATTTGCTGCCATAGTCACGGGCCCTGTGCATAAAGGTATTATCAATAAAGCCGGTATTCCTTTTAGCGGCCATACCGAGTTTTTTGCCCATCAATCCAATACCCCTTATGTGGTGATGATGCTGGCCACCGAAGGTTTAAGAGTGGCTTTGGCAACCACCCATATTCCACTGGCTTATGTGGCCAAGGCCATTACCCGAGAACGGTTGCTGCAGGTGCTGCGTATTTTGCAGCAGGATTTACAGCAAAAGTTTGCGATTGCCAATCCACGCATTTATGTCTGTGGTTTAAACCCGCATGCCGGCGAAGACGGTCATCTGGGGCGGGAAGAAATTGATGTGATGATCCCGGCGCTGAACGAACTTCGTGCAGAGGGCATGGATTTAGTTGGCCCTTTGCCGGCCGACACTTTGTTTCAGCCCAAATATCTCGACAACGCCGACGCAGTGTTGGCGATGTACCATGATCAGGGTTTACCTGTTCTGAAATATAAAGGTTTTGGCCGCTCAGTGAATATCAGCCTGGGTTTGCCACTTATCCGAACCTCCGTCGATCACGGCACTGCATTGGATATAGCCGGCAGCGGTAAAGCCGACGCTGGCAGTATGCTGCATGCCCTTGATCAGGCGATATTTTTAGC
>JAYRUI010000200.1:0-5955 GCA_041919175.1 Rheinheimera sp.
CTGTTCATGGTGCTGCCAAATCATGGCGGCGGCGTCTTGCCAACGTGGTGAACTCGCCACCAAAGAAGCGCCCATTTCAACATGGCGCTGCCAGACACTAAGCTGCGCCGGATCGGCCCTGCCCTGGGCGTCCAGCATCTGAAGTGGTAAAAACGCCATGCCAATATCATGCAGCATCACAGCCACCACCAGCTGCAGCTGGTCAACTTTGCCACCGGCAAGCCGGTTCATTTCCAGCGCTAAAAACAGCTGCCGTGCCGCCCGGCCCTGCCAGTTGGGGTGGCGCTCTTCCAGCGCCGGCAATAACTGAATAAAAAACTCAAGGTCGGCGTCCATCCGGATGCGGTAATACTGCAACAGGCGCCTGCAGGCATCCACCGCCGATGCACTTTTAGGCCCTTCACTTACAGGCTCGCCTACAGTGCTCGTCACCAGCGCCGGTACTTCATCTTTTATCGCCAGCGCCTGCGGATGATTGGGCTCCAGCAGCCCAAGTACCTGACGAATACGCACAGTGCGCGAGCGTTCATCCACGCTGGTCAGGCCGGTTAAACGCTGACAAATTTGTTGTAAGGCGGTAGTTGTCATGGGTTTGGCGCTGTCGTGAATGCTGGCCTCTACCCATTGCCTGGTGCGATCCAGCGTCAGCTGAATCACATCACACAGCGCGCTGTCATACGCCATATGGCCTTTGCGGATATCGTCCAGCACATCTTCCAGACTTTGCAGCAGTGGAATAAGCGAAAACAAACCGATAAAACCCAGGTTGCCTTTAATGGTATGCACCACCCGGAAAATGCCATGCAATAAGTCCGGCTGCTGTGGGTGCTGCTCCAGCTCCAGCAAGGTGCTTTCACACTGCTCGTAGGCATCGCGAAAGTCTTCAAAAAAGTCATCCACGCAGTCGCGTTGTAAATCGTCAGGGCGGTTGAGGTTTAGCTGGCTCATAAAAGGCCTCCAGGCAGCCAAAAATAGCAGTGTAAACAGATAGCTGCAGGCTGTATAGCCTGTTTATTTTTTAGCCGGACCCCGCGCTTTGCGCTGCTACTTACTTATTTAAGATGTTATTTTTATTCGATTTTTAGCTGGGTTCAGGCGATTTTTCCGCCGTATTGGGCTGACTGTTTGCTGTTTTGCCATCAGAAGCGCAGCGGTGTTATTGCCACCGCGGCGCTCATCCCATCACGGAGCTAAAACCGCCGCTATGCCTTGGTTTCACTCCGGGGCTGCAGATGAATGCCCGCCAGCATACAACGCACCGAACCACCGGCCGATTCTATGGTGGGCACAGCAAGCGGCAACAAAGTGGTGAATTGGCTGATTTGTGTTATTTGCTGTGTGCTCAGCGCCTGATAAGCGGTTTGTGACAACGCCAATAATGAGCCTTTGCTGCCTGTCAGCTCCAGCGCATTGCCACAAAAATGGCGGATTTGCTCTGGCGTTAAATCAATCACCTGCTGGCCACTTTGGGCAAAATGTTTAAGCAACATTGGGCGCTGCGCAGCCGGTACCATCTCAAGGCTTATCAGCACAAACCGGCTGGCCACACACATCATCACATTGGTGTGGTACACAGCAAGGCCCTGCTCGTCAAAGGCCTGAAACAGCACAGGTGTAAGCTTCAGTTGCTGGCAAATCTCCGGCACCAGAGTGGCATCTGTGCGTTTTGACAGCACCGCGTAAGCCAGCTGGTGGACATGATCAATCACCAGCGAGCCGGTGCCTTCAACAAAAAGCCCTTGTTCTGCCAGATAAGCATAATTGTGCACCGCCTGCACCTGATACTCGCGCTGTAAAAACTCAATAATATCAGCGCGATACTCCAGCCGACGGTTTGGAGCATACATCGGATACACCAGCAGCTGGCCATCGGCGTGGGTGGAAAACCAGTTATTTGGAAAGACCGAATCCGGTGTGCTTGTGGACTCATCTTCAAATAAATGCACCTTCACCCCATGCGCAGTCAGCTGCTGCGCCACATGGCTGACTTCCTGATAGGCCAGGGCTGCAATAGCCTGCTCTGCTGTATTGCTATTGCCCGGGCTTGCAGCATGATCTGTCTGATAAGCATTATCCGGCATAGTTTGCGGATTAGAGCAAAAATGATGGGGCCTTATCATCACCACGGCTGAAGGTGCCTGCGCCGGCCTGTTAAGCATATCGGGTTCCTTGTGTTGTCTCTGTTGTTTTTGTTGTTTGTGTTATGCGGCTTAAGGTTTTTGCCGCTGTTGCCCTGCTGGCAGTGTGACATCGGCCACAACCACAAATTTGGTAGCTCTAGTCTGCCGGGGCTATTGCAGCTGCATCTGCCTTGTTATCAGTGCGGTTATTTTAACTGTCATCGCTGCCAGTCAAAATGGCAAAAAGTTACAATATTTGCGTTACTTTTTGCCTTTTTGCTAGATACAAACATACAATTTGCCAATCATTAACCGATAAAAGCCAGGCTTGTGATGCAAAACTCCCGTTATGATTCGCTCGACAACGCACTGATCGCTGAATTAAGAAAAGACGGCCGTGCCGCTGTTTCCACGCTGGCCGATACCTTAAAAGTGTCGCGTGGCACTATTCAAAACCGGCTGGATCGGCTGATTGCCAGCGGCGCTATTGTTGGTTTTACCGTCAGGGTGCATCAGCATCTGGACACAGGTGCTGTGCGCGCCATTATGATGATAGAAGTGGTGGGCAAGTCGACTGCCCAGGTGATTAATAAACTGCGTGGTATTGCCGAACTCACCAGGCTGCACACCACCAACGGTGCCTGGGATCTGGTGGCTGAAATTCAGGCCGCCGACCTTCCCACTTTTGACGCCGTGCTTCGGCAAGTGCGGGAAATTGACGGCATTCTGAATAGCGAAACCAGTATTTTATTGTCGACGATTTAACCTTGGTGAACCGCCTGCGGCGGCGTTTTTGTTGGTGCCGGGCTGCAGGGCTGCTGTAACGCCACTTTGCACTGGCTTTTTGTTGCTGTGCCAGCGCTGTGCTTGCGGTTCTTGCAACTTCAGGTTCTGCCAAGCGTATTATCCGTTCGTAAAACAAAAAGCCACCCTACGGTGGCTTTTTTATTTGAAGCTTATCAAGCAGATAGGCTATTACTCCAGCGCGTATCTCATGCCCAGCGTCAGACGCGGGCCATATTGACGGGCAAACAGGAACTGCTCTTCGTAACGGCCATAACCGCGTTCAGTTTCATCGTTAAGGTTAATACCTTCAAAGAATACCGTCAGCTCTGGAGTTACATCGTAGTTCACACTTAAATCCCACTGGCCATAACTCTTGGCAAATTGTGGTGGAGCGTCAGATGAACCCTGCGCCTGACCTACCCCAATCAGGTATTTGTCACGCCAGGTGTAAGTCACTTTCACCGACCAGCCGTAGTTTTCATAAAACAGCTGTAAGTTAGCCGAATCACTTAAGCCAGTCAGCGGCGCCTGTTGTTGCAGGCTGTTGACGTCAAACTCCACGTCACCCTGTACAAAAGTGGCGTTAGCACCGACACCAAAACCTGTGTCCCATAACAGGTGTTGCATCGCCACTTCTACCCCATCCACAGATTTACTGTCGGTATTGGCAGGTTGACTGATTTGCCACACCATCAGCGGATCATCAGCTGCAGGGGTAATTTTACCGTCAGCATTGCCGTGGCCGTTGGCCAGCATCTGTTCAAAAATGGCGGTGCTGGTTGGCTGCTCACCACGGGCCTGAATATCGGCCACTGCTTTTAAATAACGCGGGCCATTCAGAATGTCACGCAGGCCTTCAATGGTGGTTTCGGTAATAGTGGTCTGGATAAAGTTATCCACGTCTTTCTTAAACCAGCCCACTGCGGCATAACTGCCTTCGGCGTAATAATATTCCAGGCTTAAATCCAGGTTGGTCGATTCAAATGGCAACAAATTGGTATTGCCCTGACCACCGCTGCGAGCACCTGGTTTAGGGCTGCCGCTTAAACTTCTGCCACCGGCCAAAAAGCCGAGCGGCGCCCGGGAAATACTTTTACCCCAGGAAAAACGCGCCACAACATCGTCAGTCAGCTCAGCTTTTAAGTCGAACATCGGCAACACCACATCGTGTTCACCGGTTTGCTCAAGGAAGTTGGCCGTACCGCCTTGCTGATACTGGGTGATCCACTCAGAGGCACTTTCCCAGTTCACCTGAGTTTCCACCCGCTGGCGCACCAGGCTTGTTACGTCAGTTTTTTCGTAGCGTACGCCCACATTCAGCCACATTGGGGTCGAGAGCCACTCGCCTTCCCACTGCGATTGCAGGTAAACAGAATCGGTGACTTCTTCAACGCTGCTTTCGCTGTCAATACCATCGATATAAGGGTCGATTGAATACACATCAGCGCCCATCACATCAGCGGTTAAAAACGCCAGCTGCCGTGCCACTGCTTCGTCAAAGTTGTAGCTGTAGTAATAATGTGGCCGTAACGCACTCCCGCCGCCGTTAAAAGCGTCGAGGAAGTCACTGGTGCTGTGACGCACAAACATGGCGTCCGGGAAAATTTGTGGGTAAGCCGGATTAAAACCCGGGCCGCCCCGTAAACCACTCCAACCCTGATGACCGCCCATGGTTTGTTCAGTGCGGGCAATACCAAAATTCACTTTGGTCAATGGCAGGCTGAACAGGTTGTTGTTCCATTCGCTATCCAGTTGGGCTTGTTTAATGCTGGCTTCACCGGGTGAATGGGTAAACTGGCTGAAATTCGAGTCAATTTCACCGGCAGTTAACTCTTCAGTGCCGTTTTTCCAATACACCATGGCATGCGGAATTTCGCCCTGACGGAAGTCATACACTTTGCTTAGCAGCTGATCAGAACCCAGGATCACCTGGCCCTGACTGCCAAGGCCTTTATCGGCGCCGTTGTCGGCTTTATTGCTGGAATCGTGGTAATCGAAGCTCAGACCAAAATCTTCGTGTAATTGCCAATCCAGATTTAAACCCACAGAGTCGGCTTTGACTTCAGTGCTGCCTTTATTGGCCGTAAAAGAGCCGTCGTTGCCGCTGATATCGGCATAAGTTGCTGTGCCGTTGGCGTCCAGTTCATAGGCGTTAATATTGCCGCCAAACTCGTTCCAGATCCCCCAGCCAATACTTTCGCTGCCGGTCATAGCACGGCTGGCGGTGTAGTCCAGCGTGGCAACAAAATTATCAACGGGTGCAAACTGGAAGGTAAGCTGGCCGTTGCTGCGTTCACGTTCTACATCTTCAATGCTGTAGTTCATGTCTTTGGGGAAAAAATAATTGCCGCTGGGTTTGCCATCGGCGCCCAGTGGCCGTGCGTCTTTCACTTTGTCGGCGGCCAGATTATTCGGCAGCGCCACATTGGCTTGCCAGCCCTGGATATTGGCTTGTTGTTTCTGGAAATCACGTTCCTGATGCGAAAACGACAAGGCCACACCAAATTTGTCATCGAGCATGGTGTCACTCACCACCAGCGCGAACTCAGGGGTGACGTCATCGCCCTTTTTATTGGAGCTGTCGTAAATACCTTTGGCCGACACCGACGCATGCTGACCCGGGTTATTCAGTGGTTTGGTGGTAATAATATTGACCGTCGCACCCAGGCCACCGCTGGGGTTTTCCGCACGGGCGGTTTTATACACTTCCAGCGCACTGACGCCTTCGGAGGACAAGTTCTCCAGATTATAAGAGCGGGTATAACCTGTGCCCGGCATCTGGCGGCCGTTTAAGGTGACCAGGTTAAAGTCGGGGCCAAAACCACGGACGGTAATTTGACTGCCTTCACCATTGGCGCGGCTGACCGACACACCGGTTATCCGTTGCAGCGATTCGGCCAGGTTGGTGTCGGGGAACTTGCCCATTTCTTCGGCAGAAATAGCATCGACCACACCGTTGGCTTCGCGTTTAATATCCATAGAACGAATTAAACTGCCACGAATACCTTTAATTTCAATAACTTCTACTTTTTCTTCTGCTTTATTTGCT
>JAYRUI010000201.1:0-5948 GCA_041919175.1 Rheinheimera sp.
TAGGCACCACAAAACCCGGGATCCGTACTTTTTTACCGTTTAATTCGCCCCGCACTTTGGCCGATTGCAGCACTTCAGCCCAGGCCTGGCTGGCAGGATCGTCTTTATTCAGTTTATTAATGGCCGAGCCACCGCCTTCTCCACCTTCATGGCTGACTTCAGGCAAGGCTTCCATTTTGGCCAGATCTTCGGGTGGGAGTAAATCTGTCCATTCCAGGGTTTGTGCTGCACTGGAGGCCGTGGCTTTTGCGGGCTCAGCAGTGACATGAAATGCGACCAGACTCAGGAATAATCCCATCAACAACGGCTTGAACATTGGAGCTTACTCTCGCGCTTATGTTATAAAGTAATAATTACGCCGTATCATATCACTTTGCCGAGAATGCTTGTGCCAGCAGAACCGAATTTTCCCGCGCTTGAACTCAAAAATTTTTCATTTAGTTACCCGGGGAAATCCCCCTTTAGTTTGCAATTGCCTGATTTAACGCTGGCAGTAGGGCAACATTTGTTTATCCGTGGTGCTTCTGGGTCGGGTAAAACCACGTTATTAAATGTGCTTTGTGGTATTCATGCGTTAAATTCCGGTGAAATTTTAATTCAGGGGCAGTTGTTTCAGCCGCAAAAAGCCGCCAAAAGAGACGCCATAAGGGCAAAAAACATTGGGGTGGTGTTTCAGCAGCTGAATCTTATTCCTTATTTATCAGTGCTTGATAACGTGTTGCTGGCGGCTGAATTCGCCGGTTCCGGTTTTACAGACGCAAAACAAAAAGCAGGCAGCCTGCTGCATGCTTTAGGTTTACCTGCTGCCATCTGGCAGCTTAGCGCCGCAACACTCAGTGTGGGTCAGCAACAAAGGGTGGCTATTGCCAGAGCTTTATTAAATGGCCCGGCTTTATTAATTGCCGATGAACCCACTTCGGCGCTGGACGCACAAAACCGTGATGCTTTTATCCGGCTGATGCTCAGTGAAGCCGACCGCTGTGGCACTACAGTACTTTTTGTCAGCCATGACGCACAGCTTGCCCGGTATTTTCACTGGCAGTTGCGGATGGATGCGCTGGCGGATGGGATACAGCCACTTGAGCACAACGCTGTTTTCAGGGAGGACATCTGATGTTATTCAAACTGGCCAGACAAAGTTTGTGGCATCGAAAAAGCACAGTGCTGATGACCTTGTTGTCGCTGACAATCAGTATTGCCTTGTTGCTTGGTATCGACCATTTACGGCTGGAAGCCAAACGCAGTTTTACCAGCACAGTAGCCGGTACAGATTTGATTGTGGGTGCCCGCTCAGGTCAGCTCAATTTGCTGTTGTATTCGGTATTTCGTTTGGGAAATGCCACCAACAACATCAGTTATGCTAATTATCAGCAACTGAAAAAACATCCGCAGGTCGCCTGGGCCATTCCCATGGCGCTTGGCGACTCCCACCGTGGTTTTCGTGTGCTTGGCACCAATGGGGATTATTTTCAGTATTTTCGTTATGGTCAGCAGCAACAGCTGAGCTTTCAGTCTGGTGTTGCTTTTGCCGGCGTGTATCAGGCTGTGTTGGGTGCCACTGTTGCTAAAAAACTGGGTTATCAGTTGGGCGACAACATTGTGCTTTCACACGGAGTGGGGGCAGTGAGTTTTACCAAGCATAAAGACCAGCCATTTCAGGTGGTTGGCATTTTGGCCGCAACAGGCACACCGGTGGACCAGACAGTGCATGTCAGTCTTGAGAGTATTGAAGCGATTCATTTGGGCTGGCAGGGCGGTGCACCGCGGCTTGGCAAAGCGCCCAAGCTCAATGCCGAACAACTGGCTGCCCTTGAGCCTAAAGTGTTGACCTCCTTTATGCTCGGTTTAAAATCCAAGGTGGCTACTTTTGCCATTCAGCGGCAAATTAATGAATTTAAAGGTGAACCTTTAACCGCTATTTTACCGGGCGCGGCTTTAGCGGAACTCTGGCAGATGCTGGCAATGGTTGAAAATATGCTGTTGCTAGTGACTTTGCTGGTGCTGATTGCGGCATTAATTGGCATGGTGACCACTTTATTAGCGGCCATGAAAGAGCGGCAGCGCGAGATGGCCATTTTAAGGGCTGTTGGCGCAAGGCCTGTGCAGTTGTTCTGGCTGATTGAGCTGGAAGTGCTGTGTATCAGTATTGGCAGTATAGTGCTGGCCTTGCTGCTGCTGACCGGCGCCTTAGCACTGGCCCAGCCGCTGCTCAGCAGCCAGTATGGTTTAGTCATAGCCATGTTGCCATGGCATGCGCATACCGCGGCTTTGCTGGCGGCTTTGTTAAGTCTGGCCTTGTTATTGGGCGCTATTCCGTCTTATCTGACTTACAGGCAAAGTCTGGCGCAAGGGCTCACGGTGCGGTTATAGCGCACAGAAACTATGCTAAGCGCTTGGTTGTTCAGGGAACTTTGCTATAGTAAGGCATCAGAACCAAGCGAAGTGGGCGCATGAATAACGAAAAGTCAAAACTCGAGCAGCAGCTGGCGCTATTACATCAACAGTATGTTGACCGGTTAAAAACCGAGTTACCGCAGTTGCAGCAGGAACTGGATCAACTGGATGTTGTCACTGAGTGGCGGCCGCTGGTCGCCCGGTTGATGTCGAGTTTTCACACCCTGGCAGGCTCTGCCGGTACTTTTGGTTTACATGAGCTTGGCAAGTCCGCCAAAGCGCTGGAACATCAGGCTAAAATCTGGCTGGCGGGCACTGAAGCGCCAAAGCCTGAACAAATTGACAGTTTTAAACACATCTTTTCGCAATTATGTCAGCAAAAGCGGCTGGTGCTGCAACAAGTGGTCGCGCCTTCAACGTTAAAAATCGCCGACAAAAAACAAACCTTAATTTATCTGCTGGAAGATGAAAGCGACACAGCCCGTCATTTGTGCCTGACCTTATCCACTTTTGGTTATGTGGTGGAATGGTTTCAAAAAACTGAGTTATTACAAGCCGCATTAAAACGCCAGTTACCCGACGCCATGATTGTGGATATTGAGTTACCGGACGAATCGGGTTCTGGCCTTGATTTTATTGATGATTTACAGCAGCAGCTGGCGGAGCCTGTGCCACTTTTTGTGATCAGCGGTCATGATGATTTTGACTATTACCTGAAAGCTGTGCGTTGTGGCGCTTTGGGTTATTTTGTGAAACCTTTTAATGCCCAGACTTTAGAAGCGCGATTACAGCGGCTGCTGGCGGTGCGTCAGCGTGACGCTTTTCGGGTGTTGATTGTGGACGACGACCGGCTGCTGGCGCAACATTATGCGCTGGTGCTGGAAACCGCGGGTTTAAGGGCGGAGATTTTAACAGAGCCTGCTGAGATCTTTGCCGGGTTGCGTAAGTTTCACCCTGATGTGATTTTACTGGACGTGAACATGCCGCAGTGCACCGGCCCTGAGCTGGCGCAGCTTATCCGCTTGCAGGACGAATGGCTGGGTGTACCTATTATATATTTGTCATCGGAAACCGACAGTGAGCGCCAGTTGGCGGTGCTGATCAAAGCTGGGGATGACTTTTTAACGAAACCAATCACGGATAACGCTTTAATAGTGGCGATTTTTGCCAGAGCTCAGCGTGCCAGGCAGCTGGCTGAAGTGATGACCAAAGACAGCCTGACCGGTTTATTGCAACACGCCCATATTAAAGAGCGGCTTGGTACCGAGCTGGAGCGCAGTGAACGCGCCCAACAACAAGTGAGTGTGGTGATGTTGGATATTGACCATTTTAAAAAGGTCAACGACAGCTACGGCCATTTAACCGGCGATCAGGTGATCACCAGTCTGGCCAATTTGCTGAAACAACAATTACGTAAAACCGACATGATAGGCCGTTATGGTGGAGAAGAGTTTTTGCTGGTGTTACCGGATTGCCCGGTAGAAAAAGCCTTTAGTATCATTGATAAACTGCGGGAATCTTTTGCCGCTTTCCCTTTTAATTTTGATGGCAAAACCTTTCATTGTACTTTTAGCGCCGGTATTGCCGCTGGTGATCAACAGCTGATCCCGGATCAGGTGATAGAACAAGCCGATCAGGCCTTGTATCAGGCCAAAACCGGCGGTCGTAATCAAATTAAGGTGTTTGTGGCTGCAAAAGCTGCTCAATAGTGCTGAGCAGCTGCGGAATGGCATGTTGTCCTTTGGCCAGTACCGCCGCCACCTTTTGCCGTTGTTCTTCTGTCACTTCGGCAGATGACCAAACCAATACCGGTAGTTGCTGGTGTTTTGCCGCGATAAAAGGCAACAGCTCCCAGCCGGAACCGTCGGGTAAACCTAAATCAAGCACTATTAAATCAAACTGATGTTGTTGCAACAGGTGTTTGGCTTCTTCCACTGAGCCGGCACTCGTGGTTGTTGCTGCTTGCCGCGTGAGTTGCTGCAATAGATTGGTGAGTGCCGGATCGTCTTCGACATGCAGCAGTTTGGGTTTGCCTGTATGCAGCAACGTGGCGATTTTTTGCAGTAACACATCAGCCTGCACCGGTTTTTCCAGCCAGTCAAAAGCAGTAAAACCGGTGTAGCGGGTTTCATCTTGTTGTTTTTCGACTGAAATAACCAAAACGGGCAGGACAGCTGTAGCTGTATTACTGCGTAGTTCACTGATAAAAGCTGAGGCATGACCGTCCGGTAAATTTAAATCCAGCGTCATAGCAACAAAACTGCGCAGGCTCAAAGCACGGCGTGCGCTCGCCAGGCTATGGGCCGTGGTCACCAGATAACCCGCGCTTTCCAGCAGCATTCTGAGATAACCGGCAATGGCCGGATCGTCTTCTACCACCAGAATAGCGTCTTTATGCAAAGACGAGCCTGCCAGCAATATAGGGAAATGTAAGGTAAAACAACTACCGGTTTCTGCAGTGTGCCGATAGCTGATACGGCCATGCATGCGTTCGGTCAGTTCTTTGACAATCGCCAGGCCCAAACCAGTGCCGTCTTTATTGCGGGCGTCGGCAGAGTCGGCCTGGGAAAACTTTTCAAACATCCGCTGCTGAAATTCGGCGCTGATCCCGGGACCCTGATCCAATATTTCCACATTCACTTCAATATCAGTCAGGTTCAGACGAACTTTGATTAAACTGCCTTGTGGTGAAAACTTGGCGGCGTTAGATAATAAATTGGCCATGATTTGATGAAAACGCATCGGATCAAGCTGCACAGTGGCATCAACGTCAGCCTGCAATTCGATGCTGGCCTGGTATTTATCGGCATAAGGCTGGTTATGCAACACACTTTGTTGCAACAGTTCTTTCATCGAACACGCTGAAAATTCAAACTGCATTTTGCCGGCTACCAGTTTGTCGATATCGAGCAAATCATTGATCAGCTGGCTGAGTTTGTTGCTGTTTTCCTGCGCAATATTCAGCATGTTCTGCATGGCAGTTGGAACTTCCCCTAACGCACCCCCGTTGAGCAGGCCTAATGCACCGGAAATTGACGTGAGCGGTGTGCGAAGCTCGTGACTGACCATAGACACAAACTGATTTTTCATCAGCTCAATACGTTTGTGTTCGGTAATATCCTGAATAATGGACCAGGTTTGTTTCTCGCCACTGGCGCTTTCAATTAAAACCCCACTTTGCACCACGGGTACCAAATGACCATCGCGGTGCAATAACTCTTTTTCATACGGGCCATAACGGCCTTGTTGTTGCATCGACAATAATTGTTGCTGTTCCTGCTCGTTATAACTGGCTGGGGTCAGATCGGCAAAACAACTGTGATTCAGGCTTTGTGTTTCATAACCCAGCATCTGGTAAAGTTCAGGGTTGGCGTCCAGAATGGCGCCATCAGCAAACCGGCTTAACACTATGGCCAGTGGGGCCAGTTGATACAACGACAACAATTTTTGTTCACTGGCTCGGAGTGCCAGTTGTGCTTCTTTCTGAGCTGTAACATCCCAGATAAAACCGTCGACATACAACAACTTGTTATTCTGATCGAAGATGCCACGCC
>JAYRUI010000202.1:0-5924 GCA_041919175.1 Rheinheimera sp.
AGCAGCAACTGCGTTGCGCGCTCCATCGCTTTGTGTTGCAGCTCTGGGTCAACACCACGCTCATAACGGTGCGACGCGTCGGTATGTAAACCGTATTGACGGGCTTTACCTGCCATTTCTATTGGCGAGAAAAACGCACTTTCCAGGAAAATATCCGTGGTAGCAGCAGTAACACCACTGTGCAGGCCACCAAAAATACCGGCCATGGCCAGGGCTTTTTTCTCGTCAGCAATCACTAAAGTAGCCGGTGTGAGTTTGACCTCGTTTTCATCCAACAGCACCAGACTTTCTTCCGGTTTTGCCAGACGCACCACAATGCCACCTTCAATTTTTGCTAAATCAAAAGCGTGCATTGGATGACCCAGTTCAAGCAGCACAAAGTTGGTGACATCAACCACAGGGTCAATAGAGCGGATACCACTGCGGCGCAGCTTTTCAACCATCCAGAGTGGGGTTGTAGCGCCGGTATTGATGTTTTTAATCACCCGACCTAAATAACGTGGACAGGCTTTTGGCGCAGCTAATTCAATGGCAAGCGTGTCATTGATCGTGGCGGAAACAGGGTTGATCACCGGAACCTTGACGTCCAGCTGATTTAACACGCCCACTTCACGGGCCAGGCCTATTAAACCTAAACAATCGGCGCGGTTTGGCGTTAAATCCACTTCAATAGCGTTGTCGTCCAGTTTTAAAAATTCGCGGATGTTCATGCCAAGTGGCGCATCCAACGGCAGCTCAATAATACCGTCAGAACTTTCGGCCATGCCAAGTTCAGACAAAGAGCAGAGCATACCGTTTGACGGCTGGCCCCGCAGTTTGGCTGCTTTAATTTTAAAATCACCAGGCAACACTGCACCCACAGTAGCAACCGCAACTTTTAAACCCTGACGGCAGTTGGCAGCACCACAAACAATGTCCAGCAATTCACCGCTGCCAATGTCTACTTTGGTCACTTGTAATTTGTCGGCTTCCGGATGGCGGCCACATTCAACCACATGGCCAACAACTACACCGCTGAATTCGCCGGCAATAGCGTCGATACCGTCCACTTCCAGACCGGCCATCGAAATTTGTTCGGAAAGCTCTAAGGTTGATAATTGTGGGTTGACCCACTCACGTAACCAGGATTCGCTGAATTTCATCAATAAACTCCCCGCTTATTTAAATTGCTTCAAGAAACGCAGGTCGTTCTCGAAAAATGATCGTAAATCAGTCACGCCATAACGCAGCATAGTTAAGCGTTCTACACCCATACCAAAAGCAAAACCGCTGTACACTTCAGGGTCAATACCCACTGAACGCAGTACATTGGGGTGCACCATGCCACAACCTAATACTTCCAGCCATTTGCCGTTTTTGCCCATCACGTCCACTTCAGCCGAAGGTTCGGTGAACGGGAAAAACGAAGGACGGAAACGGATTTGCAAATCTTCTTCAAAATAGTTATTCAGAAAATCGTGCAAAATGCCTTTGAGCTCAGTGAAACTGACATTTTTATCCACCATTAAACCTTCCACCTGATGGAACATCGGCGTGTGGGTTTGGTCGTAGTCGTTTCGGTAAACGCGGCCCGGCGAAATGATACGCAGCGGCGGTTGTTCGGTTTCCATAGTACGGATTTGCACGCCCGAGGTTTGGGTGCGCAGCATCAGCTTCGGATTAAAGTAAAAGGTGTCGTGATCAGCACGGGCCGGGTGATGCTCAGGAATATTCAGCGCATCAAAATTATGGAAATCATCTTCGATTTCCGGACCATGTTTCACTTCAAAACCAAGTTCACCAAAAAAGCTTTCAATACGGCGGATAGTGCGGGTCACCGGGTGTAAACCACCGGCTTCCAGCGTACGGCCTGGCAGAGAAATATCAATTTGTTCAGACGCCAGCTTTTGCGCCAGCACTGCTTGTTGCATGCCGTCACGACGGGCATTTAACGCGTCCTGCACTTGCTGTTTCACATCATTAATTTGCTGACCTGCAACTTTCCGCGTTTCAGCGTCCATTGCACCCAGCGATTTTAACAGTTCAGTAATGCTGCCTTTTTTGCCGAAAAATTCAACACGCACATCTTCCAGTGCTTGTACATCGGCCGCTGCGGCTACGGCAGCTAAGGCGTTTTCTAATATGGCAGTTAGGTTCATCGTTATCCTCAGACCAGCCTGATTATGGTGACTTGATTAAACCGGCAATAATACACCAGAAAGTGCGGCGAAGGGCTGTTTATACTGAGGTTTTTTCGGCTGAAAATGCGGTTTTTAGCGTCGAGCATGCAGCAGATGAAGGCAAAAAAGGAAGAATATGCTTAAAACAGCAAAGTAGGCTGCACAAACAACATGAAAGGCACCGGCTGCGCTGATTGCCGGCCCGTACAGTCACCGCGGCTTAGTCACCGGCTTAGTCACCCGATTCAGCAAGCACATCTTTTACAAAAGGAATGGTCAGTTTGCGCTGATGTACCATAGAGGCTTTGTCGAGTTTGTCGAGAATTTCCACCAAAGCGCGTAAGTCACGTTGTTGGTGGTTAAACAAATAACGTGCAACTTCGTCCGGCAATTCAATACCCCGCAATCTGGCTTTTTGTTGCAGCAGTTTTTGTTTGTCGTCATCACTTAATAAACGCAGCTGAAAGCTGGTACAAGCCTGCAAACGCGAGACCAAGTCCGGCAAACTGATGCCAAGCTGAGTGGGCGCTTCATCGGCCACAATAATCAGCTTTTTACCCTGCTCCACCATCCGGTTGTATAAATCAAACAGCGCGACCTGCCAGTGGCTGTCACCGGCAATGGCCTGAATATTATCAAGACAGACTAAATCCAGCTGTTCTAAACCATCAAACAGCCGCGGGCTATACTGGCGAAAATCATCCAGCGCCAGCAACTGACTGGTGAGGCCAAGCTCCTGCGCCTGCACACAAGCGGCATACAACAAATGCGATTTACCGCTGCCGCTGGCGCCAAATAGATACACCGGCAGTTGAGCTGGCCCGGGCTGCAGATACTGCCTAATAAACTGCACCGCCGGACTGACATCAGCACCAAAAAAGCTCTGCAAGGTTTCATCGTCCGGCAATGTCACGGCCAGGGTAAATTGAGTGGGCTGCATCAGGGTTTGATATACCGGTAATGGGTGCTAACAACAGCGGTGACGGTGCCCGAGTTCGCTACCGTGCCTGAACTGGCAACTGCCCCCGTTGTTTGCTCTGGTGTAAATTGCTGCTCTGAAGCTGCAGCTTCAGTTGACGCCACTGTAGCCTCTTCCGTACCCAGCGCCTGTTCCATCGCCTGCTCTGCCGCTGTTAAGCCTGAAGCTGTATTGTCCGTTGTTTCTTCTATTTTGGTGTCAATAGTACCTGGCGCAGTTGCGCCTGGTTCGGAAGCAGAAGTCTGCGAAGCGTCAGGAACAGCACCAGTGGCAGCAGGTGCCTGTTCAGGTTGTAACTTTTTCTCCAGCGCCAAAGCACGGTAAAAATCGGCTTCAGTGGCAGTTAATTGCAGCGCTATCACCGCCTGCTCCTGACTAAAACTAACGAGCTGATGCTGGCGCACCGTCAGCATCGACGAAAATATTTTCTGCACCTGCACCACATCGGTCAAGCTGGTTAAACCGGCGATGGTCAATTCTAACTGGCCTTCTGTGGTCACAGCAGCCTGCTGATTTAAATTCACCGCATATTGCGCCGATAATTCACTGGCAAGTGCCGCTGAAAACTGCGCCATTAAAGATGGTAAATCCGCAGCGCTAAATTCCTGTTGTTGCAGCTGGCCGTCCAGTTGTTGCTGACGAACAAGGCGGTATTGCAAATGACCTGAAGCATCCTGCAATTGTTCCACCAACAGGTTTTGCACCCGCTCCGCTTTGTAGCGGATAGATGCAGTACCAAGTGCCGCCCAGTCGCCGGCCCAGACACTACTTTCATTAAGCAGTGCTAAATCGTCAACGTCATACAAAGGATAAATAAAACTCAAACCGTATTTTTTGGCTTGTTCTGTCAGGCTTACGCGCAGCGGATGTTGGTTTTCCAGCACAAATTTGGGTTCTGCCAGTGTTTTTTCAGTGAGCCATAACAACACATCGGGGCGGCGGCTGCCCCAGACCGGTACTTGTTGTTGCGCCAATAAAGCAGTGATTTTTTGCTGGTCCAAACTCACCTGCAGCAAATTGCGGCCGTCGCGCTGCACCATCTGGTATTGTTTTACATAGTTGCCGGCTTGTTTGAGCTCAGCCTGCACAGCACTGTTGCTGATAATGGTTTCACTGCCGGTTAATTTTAATAACACCGCTGAAAACGCCGCTTGCTGCCAGGCCGCCTGACTTTGATTGGCATCAACTTCGGCCTGATACAAATCTGTCAGCTCTGCAGCCACCACAGTGTTACTGCACCACAACAACAGAGAACCAAACAACACAGCAGGCAATAATCGCATCAGCAACAATCCTCAACGTGCCAGAACAGGGAATAACCCTTTCAGTCCCAGACTAATAAATTCGATTGAAATAGCGGCCAGGATCAGACCCATCACCCGGGTGATAATATTCATGCCGGTCTGGCCCAGTTTGCCGGCTATTTTACCTGATAACCGCATCAGAATGGCCAGAATTATGCCAACAACAATAATTTCAGCTGAAACAATTAAATAGTGTTGCCAGCCTTCAGCTCTGTTGCCGTAGAGAATAATAGAACTAATGGCGCCAGGCCCTGCCAGCATAGGCATCGCCAAAGGTACTATGGCAATCGATTCTCTTTTAGTGGCTTCCAGACGTTCGGCTTCGGTATTTTTGGCACCGCTGGTTTGGGCGTGTAACATCGAAATCGCCATCAGTAAAATTAAAATACCACCGCCAACCCGGAATGAATTCACCGAAATACCAAAAAAACTCAGGATCATTTCGCCAAAAAACAAGGTCACCAGCAAAATAACAGTGGCGCCTTTGGCCGCTGTCATGGCCACATATTTTTTATCCTGGGCACTGTGATGTTGGGTTAATGACAAATACATCGGCAGCGCGCCAAGCGGATTTAAAATGGCGAGAATACCAATAAAAATTTTCAGATAGTCCTGAATTTCCAACACTTTTTATTCCTGTACGCTGTCGCGTTTTTTGTTCAAAGTTAACAACAGTGTAATAACAAGCAGGGGCTGCCGGCAATCTGCATTCACAGATTTTCCTTAAATTTCAATTAGAAAGCATTCAAGCTGCAATAACACAATCTTAAACAGGATATAAACAATAAAGCCACCCCAGGGTGGCTTTATGCAAAAACGTCACAGCGTTGTGGTCAAGCGCTGACAGCGCCGGTTCCGGTTTTAGCGCTGAAACCGGCTGACGTCAGCTTACAATTCAGTTTTAGTCTGACGGATGGCCGCCACAAAAACTTCATAAATACCGTCAACCGTGGCCTGATCCAGCGCATTGCCTTCTTTGTCACGCCATTTGATGGCCGTACCTTTATCCGTTGCGCTTAATACAAGCTGGTATTCACCTTCAGCAATAGGTAATGCAGCTTGTTCTTCACCGCCCCAGATGGAGCCCCAAAAACCGGCTTCAGGTTTAGTGAATGTTACGTAGTAGATGTAATCGTTGCGGTTTAAGTCAGTGACTTCCAGCGACAACTGTTCGAACAACAATTCAAGTTGTGTCCAGGCCACGTCAATGGATTGCGTGGTTAATAACACAGCTTCGTTTTTGTCGTTGGTGGCGCGCGTCAGCAATACATCGGGTAACTTGGCTTTTGCCGCCTGAATAAGCGCCAGTTCAACAGTTGCCACTTTATCAATCAACTTATTTAAAAAGTGCACTTCTTCACGGCGCTGGGCAATTGGCGTAATTTTTTTGTCAGAATCCGCGTATTTGTGTTCCGCCAGCTGCACTTTCACTGCCACAGTGCGGCCGTGAGTGCGGGGTTCAAATTCAATATTAAAACGACT
>JAYRUI010000203.1:0-5879 GCA_041919175.1 Rheinheimera sp.
TAATGCTGCTCTGTGCTTTCGCTGATATCCGCTTTGTCAAAATACACCAGATCTACGTCATTCAGCGGTGTGGCCAGCTGATGCTGGTGCAGATGATCCCAAATGGCGTTACGCAAAAAACCAGCCCCTAAATACCAGTCAGGTAATTGCAGCGAATATGCTGCTTTAAGGCAACGCAGCCGGAACTCGTCTTCTAACAGCAGTTGTGTCGTAGCGGCTTGATAGTCCATGGTTTTTATCCGTTTGGCGCAGGGCGTCAAATTGTACCTATGTTGCAGGCCAAGGCTCAAGGCTGTTGTTTAGTGTGAAAGCTGCAAGATTGTTGCCAGTTATTGGGCAACTCAGGTTTGCCAGTTATGCGGCTTATCAACTACACCTACACCAGACTGTTTTTTGTTTCAACATCAGTAACTTTCACTCCATTCCTTATTCAGGTATCAACACAGGAACTGTTATGTCGACCACAGATTTATTTGTAGAACTTATTGTTGTGGGTCTTGGCGCTTTTAGCTGGCTGGCGTTGTTGCTGCTGGCGGTGCTTGGGGTTGATCTGGCGTTGCTGCGCGCCATTCTGGCTGAGCCCGCCGCAGCTTTGCCGGCGCTGGTGCTGATTTATCTGCTGGGTATAGTCACAGACCGCGCCGCTGACCGGCTGTTTAACCTGCTGTGGGTGGAGAAAAAACAACAGTCGCTCTACCCGGGCGGTAAAAATCAGTTTCACGCGGATAGAACTCTGGTACTGGGGCGGTCGGAGCGTTTTGCCCAAATGTTTGAATACAGCCGCAGCCGCCAGAGAATCTGCCGTGGCTGGGCGCTAAACGGTTTTTTGTTGTTGATCACAAGTTTAATTCTGCTGTTTGTCCGGTTCAGTCAACTGCCAAACCTTAGTCTGGTGGCACTCACCGTCACTCTTCTGTTATTGGGGCTGGTGTACAGTTGTTGGCGGGCCTGGTTGTTGATGGTTGATACCGAACTTCGCCGCTTGCAGGAGCAAGCAAACTTACTGCGGCAACAATCCTCAAAAATATAACACCCTGTTTTTGTCCTTCTTTGCATTTAAACCAGGTTATTTGCAAAAATGTTGTGCAAAATCAGCCTTCATCAGAGAAATCACAACTATCTTTACAACACTGTGAGAGGGTGCTGGCGTGGTGCTTTTAATATGCTGGGAAAAATAGCTGAACCGGGCAATCCGGTGGATCCGCTGCAACAACTGGATGGTTTTCGCTTAAAACGGCTGATGCAGATCATCGCAGTTTCGGTGGCCGGTTTAGTGTTGGCAATGGCTGTTGCCAATGGCACCACCAAATTCTGGTTACTCGGTGGTTGTGTGGCGCTGGCAATAGCGGGGCTGGTGGCCTATTACCACCGTACTTTGCTGGCGGCTTATATTTTATTGTGGTCGCTGGCGCTGATGTTATCTGGCCTGGCGTATAGCGGCGGTGGCCTGCACGATATTGCTGTTTTTGGCTACCCTTGTGTCTTGGTGTACGCCGCAATTTTGGGCAGCAATGGTTTGTTTTTATCTTTGCTGGCTTTTTGCCTGGGTTTTTGTGCTCTGCTGGCACTGCTCAATATACAGGGTGTGTTGGTGCAGGAGATCCCGCCAGTTGGCTGGAACAGCCTGGTGTATGTGGCGGTCATTTTATTGATCACCGGGTTTAGTGTGTTTTTGCTGACCAAAGATTTACGCCGGTTGATGCGTTCTTTGCAGCAAGAGAACGAACGGGTGCGGCAAAGTCAGCTGGAAATAGAGCGGCTGGCGCATCATGACAGGCTCACCAGCTTACCCAACCGCATTCTGGCGGAACTCAGTTATCAGCAACTGCTGGTGTCCTGCCGTGATGCCCACAGGCGGCTTGCGGTGTTATTTTTGGATTTAGATAATTTTAAACCGGTGAATGATTCGCTTGGCCATTCGGCCGGTGATTTAGTGTTGCAGCAACTGGCAAGCCGGTTATTGTCGGTGATGCCAACAGATGCGGTATTAAGCCGTTTTGGTGGCGATGAATTTTTGGTGTTGGTGCCTTGCGACAGTGACGACAGCCAGTTGTCTTTGCTGGCAAAAAACATCATTAACCAAACCACCAGCCCGTTTTACATTATGCAAACCCATATTGAAATTTCCGGTTCTGTTGGCATTGCCGTGGTGCCACGCGACGGCGTGGAATTTAATATGCTTTGCAAAAAAGCTGACCTTGCGATGTACAAAGCCAAAGATGATGGCCGCAACACCTGGCGTTTTTATGATGAAGAAATAGATAAAGCCAATATCGACAAATTTAACCTGTTGCAGGGCATTCGGCAGGCGTTAAAAGAACAACAGTTCAAGTTGTATTATCAGCCCAAAGTAAATTTACAAAATGGTCAGGTGCTTGGCGCTGAAGCGCTGGTACGCTGGGTACTGCCCGATGGGTCCGTGGTGAGTCCGTTGCAGTTTATTCCGCTTTGTGAAGAAAGTGGGTTGATTCTGGAGCTGGGCGCCTGGGTGATCCGCGAAGCCTGCCTGGCTTGTCAGCGCTGGCAACAACAAGGTTATGGCGATATCGGCGTGGCGGTAAATTTATCTTTTGTGCAGTTTCGCGATAATTCACTGGAGCAGGTGGTGCGCGACGCGCTGCGTGATGCTAATTTGCCGCCCTCAGCGCTGGAGCTGGAGCTTACCGAGTCGTTGCTCATCGGTGATGCGGCGCATATTCAGCAGCAACTGGATGCACTCAGTAGCCTGGGCCTTAATTTTGCTATCGACGATTTTGGCACCGGTTATTCCAACTTAGGTTATTTACGCCGTTTTAATGCCACCACCTTAAAAATTGATAAGTCGTTTATCAGCTCTTTGTGTTTATCCAGCCGTGATGAACCTTTAGTGCGTGCTATTATTCAGTTGTCGAAAAGCCTGGGGCTGGTGACTGTTGCCGAAGGGGTGGAAGACGCACAGACCATGCAGCTGTTAAAAGAAATAGGCTGTGATCAGGCGCAGGGTTATTTTTGGTCGCCGCCTGTGCCGGAGCATAGATTTATTGCGTTGCTGCCGCCCAGGGTATAACTGCTGTTTTATCAGTTTTTAGCGCTTTGTCATCGGTTTTGTGGCCGTTTTTTGCAGTTCAGCGGCCAATGGTAATAACAAAGCCTGATGTTTTTTATGCAAAAAATGATAAAGCCCTTGCTGGCTTAACACGTCGGGTAACTGGCGCAGCCAACTGTCAGGCTGTAACACGCCATGCACTTGCGTGACAGACGCCAAATCATCCAGCAACAGATCCACTTTGCCTTGTTGCAGCATAGCCACAGCCTGAGCCGTGGTGGTGACTGCTATTTTTTGCCCGCGACATGGGTAGTGCTCCGCCATTTTAAAACCCCGTACATAACCAATACGCAGCTTTTTGTTCTGTTGCCACTGCTGAAAATCAATCGCTGAAGGCTGGCGCACAAAAGCAAAAAGCTCCAGTTGGGTCAGTACCACAGGCACCCGCAACAGATTGGGATATTGTTCAGAGATACTCTGAATGCGAAACAGCTCACCGTCAAAGTCACCTTTATTGCTCATCATTAAACTGCGCCCAGCCGGCAGATATTGCACCTTCAGCTGATATCCAAGCGCCTGGTAAGCGGTTTTCAGCCGCTGCTCTATCATGCGGGTCATGGCTGAACTGTTGACGCTGCTGGCGACGGTCAGCGTTTGCAGTGGAATTGTGTTGATTTGGAGATGCTGGTGATTGGCGCTGTTACCGGCAGCTGGTGGCTGTTGTGTTATCTGTGTTGCCAGTGCTGTCTGGGTTCCACCAAAAAGCAGTAGCAGGCTAAGCGCAAAGAGCCAACTTTGGGTGATATGCCGCAACCATAACAACGGGGCATCAACTGCCATTTACATTCCCCATTTGTCTGCCCCTGCTGGCAACTTAGCACAGCTTTGTGGCTTCTGCCGCTGCTGTAAAAGCGCAAAACCCTTTTGATTTTGTGCTTTTACAGCCTTGCGACGCAGAACCCGTGCTGCACAAGCGTTGCTTAAGTCCCTGGTTACTGCTGTTTTTTGGCTGATGCTGGTGCCGGGTGATCCAGCACAGGCCAGCCTAAAGCGCTCAGTTGTGGTTTTAGGGTTTTAGCGTCACCCACCACCAGAATTAACATCGAAGCCGGATCCAGATGTTTGGCCGCCAGCGCATTAATTTCACTCTGGCTGATAGTGGCCACTATGTCACTTTGGGTTTTGACAAAATCCGGGCTCAGCTGGTGCTCCAGAATTTGGCTCATAAAACCCAGTTTGGCTTGTGGCGTTTCATATTGCAGCGCATCTGACTGGTTAATGGCCTGACGCATAAACTCCAGCTCAGCCGGGCTGATGCCTGAGCTTCGGTATTTATTCATTTCTGCCAAAAACTCTTTGATAGCAGCTGCAGTTACGTCGGTGCGCACTGCGGCAGAAGCGCCAAAAGTACCGGCAAATTTGTCACCGCTAAAACCGGTAAAAGCACCGTAGGTATAACCTTTGTCTTCACGCAGGTTCAGGTTAATGCGACTGTTAAAATTACCACCGAGCACAAAGTTCATCAGGTTGGCGCGAAAATACTCGCCGCTGATATCCATTGGCAGACTGCGTTTGGCAATGCGAACTTCGGCCTGCGGCGCGTCAGGTTTATCGACCAGGTAAATCACACCGGTTTTTGCAGATGAAGGTGGTATTGTGGTGTTTAACAGCGTCGCTTCGCCCTGCCATTGTTGAAGTACTTTCGCAAGCTGTTGTTCTATCTGCTGTTTTGGTAAGTCAGATGCAACAATCAGCATACTGCCTTTAGGTTTTACCCTTTGTTGATAATATGCCTGTAATTTGGCGGGCGTCAGCGCCTGAATACTCTGCATAGTGCCGTCGGCAGGGTAAGCGCGGATATGGTTGCCATACAACAAAGCGCGCAGGTTTTTGCGCGCCAGATAAGCGGCATCTTTTTCGGCATGTTGCAGCCCTTGCAGGCTTTGTTGTTGTAAACGGGCAAAATCATCGGCGGCAAAAGCCGGATTCAGCAGTTTTTCTTCCAGCAGCGCTAAAGTGGGTGCCAGATTTTTAGTGAGGCTCGACACAAACACCGTCATATATTGTTCACCAGCACTAAAACTAATGCTGCTGCCGAGTTTTTCCAGCGCCAGACTCATGGCCTCGGTGCTGTAGTTTTTGGTGCTTTCATTAAGCATGGCCGCCAATAAACCTGAGATCCCAAGCGTCTCCGGCGTTTCGTAATAAAGCCCCAGCGGAATTTTTAACAACAGTGCCGTGGTAGGCGTTTCTGTGGTTTGCGCTCCTAACACTTTGATGCCGTTAGACGTTTCGCCTTGCCAGGTTTGTGGCAAAGTCACTGCCGGGTTGGCGCCAGCTTTGGGCATGACGCTGCGGTCAACATTGTCGATGGTTTTACGGGGTGTTAAATCTTCTGCTTTGGTGTTTGATACACCGCTAAAAGCCGGTCTTTGAAAGTGGAAAGTGTCGGCTTTGGCCACCATATTGGCCTGGCCTTTAGGCACCACACTCATCACCACTGCGTGTTTGTTTTTTAAATAAGTCTGATAAACCCGCAGTACATCGGCTTTGGTCACCTGCTGATACCTTTTAATATCCGCAGCGACCTGATCCGGCGTTGCAAAAAAGGTTTCGCTATAGGCCAGCTGACTGACTTTGCCACTGACACTTTGCAGGCCAAACACACTTTGCGCTTCAATCCCTGCTTTTACTTTGGCCAAATCGTCATCTGTGACACCACGGCTTTCAAATTCCAGCAAACTCTGGCGGATAATGGCTTCAATATCGGCCAGAGTTTTTCCGGACGCCGGGTGGGGCAGTGCCAACAAGCTAAATTCACAAGCCAGCTCCTGACAGCTGTGACTGGCTTGTG
>JAYRUI010000204.1:0-5874 GCA_041919175.1 Rheinheimera sp.
CTCTCATCAGACATCAGATAGATATAAAGAGGCATTAAATCCGCAGGTGTTTTTAATGTCAGCTGGTTTTCACCCGGATAAGCTGCAGTACGCATTTTGGTGCGGGTCGCGCCCGGGTTAATACAATTGGTTCTGATGGTCGAGCCTTCATATTCGTCGGCAATCAGCTGCATTAAACCTTCAGTGCCAAATTTAGATACGCTATAAGCGCCCCAATATGCCCGGCCTTTGCGGCCAACACCGGAAGAGGTAAACACCAGCGAAGCATGAGGTGCCAGCGCCATCACGGGCATTAAAGCCTGGGTCATTAACATGGCAGAGGTCAGGTTCACCTGCAGAATTTTTTGCCATGTCTCTAAATCTATATGCTCAAAAGGTGTTAACACCCCCAGCATACCGGCGTTGTGCAATACCCCATCAAGCTTGCCAAATTCGGCTTTGATGGTGCCCGCCATATCCTGATAGTGTTTTTTGGTGGCGCCATTTAAATCAAGCGGCACTATAGCGGGTTCAGGATAACCTTCCGCCACAATAGCGTCGTAAACAGCTTCCAGTTTTTTGGTGGTTTTACCAAGCAGAATCACAGTGGCACCATATCTGGCAAAAGTGAGCGCAGCTTCTTTGCCAATGCCATCACCTGCACCTGTCACCAGAATTGTTTTATTGGCCAAAGCTTGTGGATTGGGCTGGAAATCTTGCATATAAATCAACCTGTAACATGCAGAAAAATCGGCGCAGCATACTCGTTCTGCGGCGATTTTGCACCTTTCTTCACAGATATTTAGTTTAGCCCTAGCGAAATTTTTTTGGTTAGGTTAAGTTTAACTGGTCGTAGCTGTTGCCAGTATACGAAACAGGAATTCAAAAACTGGAGCTTAAATAAAGCTTTAGCAAAATAATAAAAAATCAGGACAGGGGGAGAATATATGAAGAAGCTGTTAATAAGCCTGGCGGTGACCAGTGCGCTCGGGCTGACCGGATGTGGTGATTCACTCAGTGAGTTAAAACAAGATGCAGTTGATAATGGTACCGTGGTTGTACCTTTAAGCCGTGTAGTGTTTGACCCTTCAGCCGGTAAAGTATCAGTACCAAACGATTTATTATTCCAGGGCACCAGTGACGGCACTTTAGTGATGCCAGGTGAAGCTGTTGCCGCACCAAATTATGCGGATCCACAAACCGCTTTAGGTGCACTGGACGGATGGTCTACACAAAACCCATTTAGTATTGAACTGGCATTTGCCGGTGGTGTGTCCTTAGACGCGACCAGTGCTGCACGCCCTGACGCTGTTCGTCTGGTTGAAGTATTGATGGGCGATCCTGCCTCAACGGATGCAACTTGTAAGACGGTGCCGCGTGGTATGGCTTGTAAAGCTGTTGGTCAGCTGACTTATGGTCAGGATTTTGTGACCAAAGCTGTTGGCAATAACATTGCCATAGTGCCGTTAAAACCATTAAAAGCAGCCACGACTTATTTAGTGGTGCTGACCAACAATATTAAAGACAGCGCCGGTAATGCGGTTGCGCCTTCAACAACTTATGAGTTGGTGAGACAAGATTTAGCTACTCTGCCATTGGCCACGGATTCACAACGTTCATTGCAGGCATTAATTAACAGTTTTGAAAATGCTGCCGTCGGCGCGTCCATTGCTAAAGACAGTATTATTTACACTGCAGCGATGACAACTCAGTCGACAGCCAATGTGTTGGGCACAGTTAAACAACTGATGCTGCCAAGCCCGCTGAACAATATGACAGGCCCGGCGTTACAGGTTGCGGATACGGGTTTGTTAGTGTCTCAGGTGTTAAATCCGGATAAAACAATTCCGACTGACCCGAGCAACCCATACTTTATGTTTAATGCTGCGAAGTTGTATTCCGGCACTATCAGCCTGCCATATTATTTAGGTGTATCTACCGCCGAAGCGCCAAAAGCTGCGTTGTCTACCCGTTGGGTTGGCCGTTGTGACAGCGGTGCTATGCTGGCAGGTTTATCAGCTGCAGAGAAAGCAACACGCGAAGGTCAAATTACCAGCCCGGCACAAATGCAGAATAACGCTGTGTGTAAAGCGGTCAGTAATAACGCTTTGATGGATTTAGGCATTGATAAACAACGTCACCTGACCAAGTTTAACGTGGTACCTAAAGTGAACTCAGTACAACAACTGAAAGTTCAGATGACAGTGCCAAATGCTGCCTTACTGGGCAAAGCGAAGCCGGAAAAAGGCTGGCCTGTTGTGGTACTGCAACATGGCATTACCTCTTGTAAAGAAAATATGCTGGCACTGACTGCTGCTTTATCAGCGCAGGGTTTTGCCACTGTCGCCATCGATCATCCATTACACGGCAGCCGCGGTTTTGATACGAACGCTGACGGTAAAGATGACATCAACGCTTCTGGTGCCGCTTGCGGTAAGAGCGGTGATGCAACTGTTTATATGAACCTGGCTGATTTACTGGTCACCCGCGACAACCTGCGTCAGAGTATTGCTGACATGCTGGGTTTACGTTTGGGCCTGAACTTCGTGAATCAGTCAAACCTGATTGATGGCAGTGACGTGCAGTTTGTGGGTCATTCATTAGGTGCTATTACAGGCACTTCGATGGTGGCATTGGCCAATGCACCAACAGGCAATGCAATGGGCGACGCGCTTTACAAAATAAAAGCGGCTTCACTGGCGATGCCTGGCGGTGCTGTTGCTAACTTCCTGTTAGAGTCTGGCGCTTTTGGCAATACCATCAAAGCCAGCATTATGCTGAGCTCTGCGACGCTGGCTCCTGGCTTTAAAGCTTTTGTAGATGCGAAAAAAGTCTGTGTTGATGCCGCCACTTATGCCGGTTGTTCTGCAGCTTTTGTGAATGAATATCTGGCTGATTTAACTTCAAAAGGTCAGGTTGCTACTTTAACTGCTATCACATCAACCCTGACGCAGTTTGCTTTTGCTGCGCAGACAGTGACAGAAGCTGGCGACCCGAATAACTATGCAGCTACTTTAGTTGCAGGTAAAACACCGGTTCATGTCATTGAAGTTGTTGGCAATGGCGGTAACTTCAAGTCAGATCAGGTGATTCCGAATCAGGCTGTGAATATGCCTTTGGGCGGTACTGAACCTCTGGCACGCTTGTTAGGCGTACAAACTGTACCTGCCAAAGCTGGTGTTTATCAGGTCACAGGCAGTGCCATCAGCCGTTTCCTGGAAGGCGATCACAGTGCCATTCTGAGCCCGGCCGCAAGCCGCGCTGCTACCACTGAAATGCAAACCCAGACCACGTCATTTATGGTCACCCGTGGTGCCGCATTGCAGGTCGTGAATGCAGCGGTGATTAAAGGTTAACAGCCTTATCTTTGCTTATTAAAAAGCCCGGAGTTCCGGGCTTTTTTTTGCCTGTGATTTGCGCAACAGCACAGCTGCTATCTGCGGTTTTTGCCGGTACAATAGCGAAAGTGATTAATAAATAAGGATATCCGCAGTGGATTTTTTACTTGAATACGCCATGTTTTTTCTAAAAGCGCTGACAATTGTGCTGGCGGTTGGTGCGGTGTTGCTGATGGGGGTGATGGCGGCAGTCAAACCAAGGCAACAAAAAGGCGAACTGATTTTTGATGACTTGTCTGCAGAACATCAGGCGCTGGTGCAGGGCCTGCATCAGGATATGCTGGATAAAAAAGCATTTAAAAAATGGCAGAAACAGCAGGAAACGGCGGAGAAAACCGATAAAAACCGGCTTTTTGTGGTGGATTTTCACGGCAGTATGGACGCGCATGAAGTCGAAGCTTTACGCGAGGAAGTCACTGCTGTGCTGGCCGTTGCAACCAAGGATGATGAAGTATTGGTGCGGCTCGAGAGCGGCGGTGGCGTGGTGCATGGTTATGGCCTGGCGTCCTCGCAACTGGACAGGTTACGCCAGCAGCAAATTCCACTGACAGTTGCGGTGGACAAAGTTGCCGCCAGTGGCGGTTATATGATGGCCTGTATTGCCAATAAAATTATTGCCGCACCTTTTGCAATAGTCGGTTCTATTGGTGTGGTGGCACAGCTGCCTAACTTTCATAAATTACTAAAGAAAAACCATGTTGATGTAGAAATGTTCACTGCAGGTGAATTTAAACGCACTGTCACTGTATTTGGCGAAAACACCGATAAAGGCCGCGCCAAATTTCAGCATGAGCTGGAAGAAACCCATGTGCTGTTTAAAGATTTTGTGCAAAAACACCGGCCTGTGCTGGATATCAATACTGTAGCAACCGGCGAACATTGGTTTGGTTATCAGGCATTTGAATTAAAACTGGTGGACGAGTTATTAACCAGTGACGATTACCTGCTGGCACAAATGCAACAACGTCAGGTGTATCAGGTGAAGTATCAGCTGAAAAAACGGTTGTCGGAGCGGATGGGCTTGTCGGCAGCAACTATGCTGCAAAGTTTGTGGCAACAGGCTCATAAGTTGGCGGTGTGGCGCTAATGGAAGCGCAATTCTGGCAACAACGCTGGGCTTTAAATGAGTTGGGATTTCAGCTGGATGCTGCGCACCCGTTGTTAGCTGCGCAGCTGGCTGCGATGCCGGCACAGGAAAAAGTTTTTGTGCCGCTTTGTGGCAAAAGCCCCGATATGCATTTGCTGGCAAGCCGGTATCAGGTGATTGGTGCAGAACTGTCTGACATCGCCTGCCGTGATTTTTTTGCCGAAGCCGGTTTGCCTGCAGTCACCAAAGAGCAGGGCGATCACCAGATATGGCAGGCAGATGTTTATCAGCTATGGCAAGGTGACTTTTTTACGTTACCGGCCGGCGCTGTTGCAGGTTGCCAATTGATTTACGACAGGGCCGCATTAATCGCTTTACCGCCTGAGATGCGTGTGCAGTATGCCCGGCAATTGAGGGCGCTGTTTCCTGCTGCCAGTTTGTTGTTGGTGAGCCTCGAATACCCTGAGGGTGAAAAACAGGGACCACCATTTGCGGTATTCCCGGATGAAATTGCAGCTTTATTTCCGCAGGCTGTGATTGAGGTTGCAGGTATTCGCAATCTAACAGGGCAGGGCTTTGCCAGACGCAAATTTCAGACCAGCCAATTGGTCGAGAAAAGTTATTGGATCCGATGGTAACAAGCAGTGTATGTCTGAAAGTATTGGTGTATACAGTTTCAGGCTGAATAACAAGTAAAAAAACCGGCACTGCCGGTTTTTTTACTCTGTAAAACAACCGTTGTTACAGCTTATCGTTTTTACCTGCTTGCGGGTCGTTAAATACAGCAGCATCAAAACACTTTTCACTTTTACCCACCAGGCAAGACACCATGGCGTCGCCGGTGATATTGACGGCTGTGCGGGTCATATCCAATAAACGGTCAACACCAATGATCAGTGCAATACCTTCAACCGGTAAACCAACTTGCTGCAATACCATCGCCAGCATCACTAAGCCAACACCAGGCACACCGGCAGTGCCGATAGAAGCTAAAGTTGCAGTCAGGACCACCAGCACGTAATCGGTTGCACTGAGGTCAATGTTATAGACTTGAGCAATAAACACAGTAGCAACACCCTGCATAATAGCGGTGCCGTCCATATTAATAGTGGCGCCCAGCGGTATGGTAAAAGACGCCACTTTATTATCCACGCCTAACTTGGTGGTTGTTGTGGTCATATTGCTGGCAATAGTGGCGTTGCTGCTCGAAGTACTAAACGCAAACAAGGCAGTTTCTTTCATTTTGCGGAAAAACATCAGCGGGTTTAAACCACCAACCACTTTTATTAACGTGCCGTACACCACTAAACCGTGGAAGAACAAAACAAAAAGTACCACCAGGAAATATTTGCCAAGATTGGCCATGTCATTTAGTTCAAGGGTGGTGAACAACTTTGCCATCAGGAAAAA
>JAYRUI010000205.1:0-3744 GCA_041919175.1 Rheinheimera sp.
TCCGCACTTGCTGTTGCTCCAGGCTCAATGAGGCCTGAAGGGCTGGTGCCTGATAACCAAACAAAGCCAAAGCACCGGCGTTACGCTTTTTCAGCAGGGTGCGCAGGCCATGTTTGATCACCCAATCGCTTTGTGCGTTTTGTCCTTGCCATTGTTTGGCCAGAGCCAACACCAAATCCGGCTGATCTTTACTGATGTCATTGAGGTTATTGGCAACACTACGGCGCACATAGTCTGAATCGTCGGCTTTTAAAGTTTCCAGGATCGGCAGCAGCGGTGTGGCGTCACGCTGAAACTCCGGCAGGGCACGGCCCCATGGCAAACGCGGCCGGCAACCTTCACTGGCCAGACGACGCAGATGGTGGTCGCTGCTTTGTGCCCATAACAACATTTGTGTCAGTGTCTGCTTCGGATACAACTGCAACAAAGGCCGGATGGCAAATTCGCTGGTAGAAAACCGGGTGAAGTGGCCAAGCGCGTCCAGCGCAGTGTCTGGGTCATTCAGGCCAAATTGTTCAACCACATCGGGGAAGATAAAACCGGGAATACCGCCAAAATGGGCGCTGACCGGTTTTAATACGGCACAGGCATCAGCAAAAGGTAAACCCAGTTGCTGATAAAGAATGCCGGCGGTTTTGCGGATACGTTGTTTTAATTCGAGAGTGGTAAAGTCGTCACTGAGCATGCTGGCCAAAAATGTGTCCGGGCAAAAGGCCGGATGAAATAGCCGGCATTTTTGCGCTATATCAGCCAACAATGCCGGATTGATCTGGTCTTTTAACAGCGCCGCCGCCATCAGCCTTTCCTTTATAACATGGCTTCAGTGGCCACCTGATTACGGCCGCGTTTTTTAGCTACTGACAGCACCTGGCTGGAGCGGGCTAAAAACTGATGCCAGTTCTCGTCAGCCTGATACAAGGTAACACCCAGGGAAATGGTAATTTTGGGTAAGGCTTTTTTACTGCGGGACGAAACAAAACGAAGTTTTTCGACACCGCGGCGCACTTGCTCAGCAATTTCGCTGGCGGTACGTAAATCCACATCAGGTAACAAAATTAAAAACTCTTCGCCGCCGGCACGCACCGGCAAGCCACTTTCCTGCACATAAGCACTTATTTTTTTTGCCACTTTTGACAATATCACATCACCAATGGCCATGCCGTAGTCCTGATTAAACTGACGGAAATGGTCGAGGTCTACGGCAATAGCCGCAATACGGCGGTGTGGGTCCTGCGTCAGCCAATCGTCGACATATTCCTGCATGGCCAGCCGGTTGTACAGGCCGGTCAGTGCATCAACCTGACGGCTTTTTTTCAATTGGTCGAGTTCGGCACGCAACAGATGGCTTTGTTCGGCCGAGTGTTGTAATTGATCCCGCAGTTTTTCCTGACTGCCACGAAGTTCGACAGTGGCGTTTATCATCAGCGTTAATATTGCCGCCGGGTCTTCAGTTTCACCGCTGTTGAGCGCCTGTAAGCCCTGATCCAGTACTTCGAGGTATTCGTTAATGGCTTCACTGGCCAAATCGGCAGTACCACTTAACTTCGTGACTATCTGATTGACTCTGTTCACCAGTTGTTCGTTTTCTTTGCTGGTGGTGACAATATAATTGCTGTACAGCTCCGCCATGACAAAATCGTCAAAGACAACACGGGCTGTGAGTTTTTGTTCGATGGTTTGGCACAGCGCTGCATGTACACCGCTGATATACTCGTAAGCTACGGTGAAGTTTACCGGGTGGGCTGCCAAACGATGCCGTTGCAAAAAAGCCATCGCCAGGGCAGCTTTTTCGCTCGCTTGATCGATTGAATCCTGATACATCATGCCAAGTAAAACTCCAATGGATACTGCATAGACTTAGCGCAAATGAATGCCCTTATGTTACGTAAATGCTGGTTGAACGCAAGGGTTGGCGCGCATCTTGAGCTTCTCGCACCTTTAAAATAACGACAGCGCTGGCATCCGCCAAGATTTTTTTTTGAAATTGTGGTTTTTTTACAAATTTTTCAGCTATTTGCTGCTTTATGTTCGGAGTTTATACAGTTGGTTGCGTTAAAATCCGGCAAAACGGCGAATTTGTCAGTTGGGATGTTTCGTCGCTGCGTGGGGAATTGTATACAATCAGTTGGTTATTAATCTTCAGGAACATAAGATGAAACAAAAATTATTGGTGCTGTTTTGTGCCGCGGCGCTGACGGCTTGCGCCACAAAGTCACCTGAGGTGACCGCTGATTTTGCCACTGTCGCAGATAAAATCTGGCAACAGGCGCAAGAAATTAGCCCACGCAGTGAAACCAGTTTACCAGATATGTCACCTGAAGCCCTGGCATTGGCGGATGATAAAAGACAAAAGTTGCTGGCTCAGCTGGCCGCGATTGATGTAAAAAAACTATCTGAACAAGACCAGATTAACCACGCCATTTTGCTTTACCGCCTGCAAAACGATGTTGATGAATACCGTTATGGCGCCCAATACATGCCGCTGACGGCAGAGTCGGGTTTTCATAGTGATTTAACTTTTATGCTGGCAGGCTCCGGAATCAAAACCAAAAAGGAGCTGGAGAATTATTTAGCCCGGCTGGCGTCAGTGCCAAAATATATGCAACAGCAAACAGCCTGGATGCAGCAGGGTTTAGTCAAAGGCTACACCCAGCCCAAAGCTGTGCTCGTGGGCTATGCCGATGGCATCCGCTCTTTTATCAGCGAAACGCCTGAGCAATCGGTATTTTACCGGCCTTTGCTAAAACAACTGCCCGGACTGAGTGATGCTGAGTGGCAACAATTGCAACAGCAGGCGAAAACCCTGATCAGCACCCAAATTTTCCCTGCTTATCAGCAATACCATGACTTTTTTGTGAACCAGTATTTGCCTGGTGCAAGGGACGACATTGCCGCTATCGCTTTGCCGCAAGGTGCTGAGTTTTATCAAAACAGACTCGAGCATTACACCACGTTAAAAATGACTCCGGCAGAAGTGCATCAGCTGGGTTTAACTGAAGTGGCGCGTATTCGTGCTGAAATGGCCAAAGTCATTGCCGACACGGGTTTTAAAGGCAGTTTTGCGGAATTTATTCAGTTCTTACGGACTGACAAACAGTTTTACGTCACAACCCCCGATCAACTGCTAAAAGAAGCCGCTTATCTGTCGAAAAAAATCGATGCGCAGTTGCCTAAACTGTTTAAAAAGTTGCCACGCACCCCTTATGGTGTAGAAGCTGTGCCGGCTGAAATAGCGCCTAAATACACGACGGGTCGCTACTCTGGCGGTCGTGGTGAGGGTGATGCCGGTTTTTATTGGGTGAACACTTATGCACTGGACAGGCGTCCTTTATATGAACTGGAAGCCCTGACACTTCATGAAGCTGTGCCTGGCCACCATTTGCAGGTGGCGCTTGCCAACGAACAAACCGAGCTGCCATCTTATCGCCGTAGTTTTTACACTTCAGCTTTTGGCGAAGGTTGGGGTTTGTATTCTGAATATCTGGGTTTAGAAGTAGGTTTTTATCAGGACCCTTACAGTAACTTTGGCCGTTTAACTTATGAAATGTGGCGGGCGGCCAGGTTAGTGGTGGACACAGGCATGCATACCATGGGCTGGAGCCGGCAGCAGGCCATCGACTTTATGGCCAGCAACAGCGCTTTGTCATTGCATAATGTCACCACCGAAATTGACCGTTATATCAGTTGGCCTGCCCAGGCGCTGTCTTACAAGCTGGGTGAAATTACCATTAAAAGGTTGCGTCG
>JAYRUI010000205.1:3754-5871 GCA_041919175.1 Rheinheimera sp.
GGCCGAACAGGCGCTGGGTGCCAATTTTGATGTCCGCGAATTCCACGACACCCTGTTGCAAAACGGCAGCCTGCCGCTCCCCATTCTCGAGCAGCAAATTAACAGCTATATTCAGCGCAAACTAAAACGTTGATCTGCAATTGATGACACCACGTTAAATTTAAAAGTGGTGTCATTTTATTGTTCCTGTTCGGTGATATACTCGCAGCCGCTTTGATTATTTCTGATATTTTTCTGTTGTTTTTCCGGGTGTCATTTTGAGTTGTCTATGTTTACATTGTTGATGTTTATCGCTTTTTTTGTGGTTATTGTGCTGTTAATTATCAAAATAGATAATTTAAGCAAAGACCATAAACGGATGGTGATGGAGTACAAATTACGTGATCAGGAGTCTTCCCATATCCAGCATTTAACTTATGAACTGGCGGAAGAGAGTGCACAAATCCTGTTACAACAATTGCTGCATGACAAAATCAACAGCAGACTACCTGCCAGTGAAATTCACTGTATCGAAACTTTGTGTCAGGCAATTCCTGCTATCTGCAAAGAGTTAGTGCAAAAACAACAGTCTTTGCCACAGGCTTTACAACGTTATTGCAAACGCCATCCAGCCATTGAATATACTGAGCTGGAAACTTTTATTAACCGGCATGGCCGTTTAATTCAGGGCTGGCAGAAAAATACTTTTTCCGGTTATCTGCAGTTATGCCAGTCTGGCGTAACCTTGGTGCGGGAACAATCGTATAAAGAAATAACAAAACCAAACCGATCTTTGTCTGAACCGGCCTGACCACCATCATAAAATCAGTGGCGGATGATCACTTTAGGTTCAGTGTCGATTTGGCCATCCTGATCAACAGCTGCAATTCTGTCGCCTGCACGTAATACCGCCAGGCTAAAACTTGGGCTGCGACGCACAAATGCCAGCTCGTAACCAAAACGTTGTAACTCAGCAACTGAAAATTTTTGCGCCATATTCAGTTCGTTCCAAAAATAGTTCACATCTTTTGCTTGGTCACGACGTTCTTGAGGTAATGCTGCCATCTATTAAACTCCCTTTCAGGACAAAGCCTGCAAGCAGGCGGCACAAGTTGTTTATACTCTATGCCTTGGTTAAAAAAAGTACAAGTTCCATTTGTTGTTTTGTAACAGGCATTACAGAAAGCCTGTTGCCTTTTCGTAACAAAACCATATCTGCCAGCGCTTCATGTTTTCGAAGTTCAGACAACGTAATGATTTGCTGAAACTTTTCTACAAACTCAACTTGCACTGCATACCATGGCCAACGTTCGCTGCTGGCTTTGGCATCATAATAAATACTGTCCGGTTGAAACTGACTTGGATCTGCAAACGCGGTTTTACTGATTCTGGCCACACCGGCAAGACCAATTTCAGCGCAACTGGAATGATGGATCAGCACTAAATCACCCAGCTGCACCTGGTCACGTAGGAAATTGCGCGCCTGATAATTTCTGACGCCTTCCCATATCACACCTGAGCTTGCTGCAGCTATATCGTCGATGCTGCACTCAGTGGGTTCTGTTTTAAACAACCATGCCATGCATGTACCCTCGCGCCAATGCTGCCGGGATTATGCCGCGCTTTTGCAAAGACGGCCAGACGGACAGGGTTTATTTCTCATGCTTCTGTACCTGTTTAATCAAAAATTCAGCATTTTCTGCCGGCTTTATCAACAGCCGTCAATAGGTTAGCCAAAACGCATTCTGTTTTGCTGCTTTGCAGTTTTTCCGGTGCTGCTGCACAATAACCTTCTCTGCCAGCAACACAGGAATGCATGATGAGCCAGGTTTTAGCCGATTTATTGTCGTTATTAAAATTGGAAACTATTGAATTAGGTTTGTACCGTGGCCAAAGTCAGGACTTAGGCTTTAAAGCTGTGTTTGGCGGCCAGGTGATGGGGCAGGCGTTGTCTGCCGCTAAAGAAACCATACCGGAAGACCGTAAAGTGCATTCTTTTCACTCCTATTTTCTACGCCCTGGTGACGCGTCCCGCCCCATCGTTTATGAAGTGGAAAATATCCGGGATGGTAAAAGTTTCAGTACCCGAAGGGTCAGCGCTATTCAGTTTGGTAAGCCAATTTTTTATATGACGGCCT